>JAGQQT010001000.1 GCA_020426065.1 Planctomycetaceae bacterium
GATCATGTTTGGTTCATCTGGGCGAAAAGAACTACACTTTGCAAACACACGGAATCCTGTAAAACGAGGTTCATCGGAATTTGCCGTTGCGATTGGGATTACGTGGACAGGCCACTTGCCGAGAACGTTCTGTGACCTTTGGACAATAAACTTGCTGAACTCGCCCCAAGCGATTCGGTTGTCATAAACTGGTATAGTCTGATCTTGGACGTAATCAATCAGAAGTGAAGTGCATGTGATCTTGCGATCATCGATGTAAGTAGTGAAAAGGTGGCTCACGGCAGGCCCATCTTTCTTCGTTGGATTATGGTCTAAAACCAATTTAGGTCGGGGAAACGTTCTCGGAACCACTTTTGTGCCGGGTGCCATGCCCACGCTTGTCGTGGGCATGCTTTTTGCGTGTTCAATCCCCTCTCAGAAACTCAATCCCTGCATCAAGATTAGTCAAGGTTGGGACCGATTCCTTTTGAATTTCCAGAGGGGTGTTTTCTCCAGTTTCCCAGGCATGGGCACTGGACCATTTCCAGTCTGAAGGAAACTGACAGAGTCCACGTCGAACAGGATTCTCATGAATATAACGGATTTTTTCATGGACATCACTGGTTGAGCGCAGGTTTCGATCGTAACCTCCCCCTCGCTGCCAGAATCGGTAATGTGTTTTGCCAGAAGGTTGTTGATCCTG
>JAGQQT010001001.1 GCA_020426065.1 Planctomycetaceae bacterium
GTCATCTCACGCAAAGAGGGAGCCATGATGCTGCTGGCCTACATCGGTTACACGGTCTACCTGGTTCTGTATTCCTGAAGGTAATCCCCTGGAACCTGCTTGTCCCGTTGTCGTTTAATGAGAATTCGCAGGGGAAACACTGGCCGAAGAACCAGACTTGGGCGTATCCGGTTTTCCCAGCAGCAGGATGAGGATGGGAGCGGTCATGATGGTGGTGACAATCGACATCAGCACCATCATGCAAAAGACGGAGTCGGGGATTACTCCCAGTTCACGTCCGATATTGATCGCGATCAATCCCATCAGGGCACGGGTATTCATCATCACGCCAACACAGGCACTGTCCCGCCAGGACAGACCACCCCAGCGGGCAGCCAGACTGCAACCGAGGGTTTTTCCAATGATCGCCGTGAAAATCAGCAGTCCGCAGATCAACCAGAGTTCAACGGAGTCGAGCACTCCCATGTTGGTTTTCAAACCGGTGTAGGTGAAAAACACCGGTAGAAAAAAGGCCGTTACAAACTGCTCCATTTTTGCTCGGACAGCCTGCTGTAAACTGGGGTGATCGGAAAGAAATGCTCCCAGGACAAAGGGGCCGAACACAGAAAAAATGCCAATCCAGTTTGTGGCCGCAGCTGAGAGCAGTACGAGGATCAGAATGAAAGAAAAGGCTGGCAG
>JAGQQT010001002.1 GCA_020426065.1 Planctomycetaceae bacterium
AGGAAAGTCCCAGGTTGTAAATCTCCGGGCAGGGGTTCAGTCCCTGCAGTTTCAGCTGAGTCTCGATGATCGCAATGTAGCCGCCAGCATTCGTGATCGAATCGCCGACAAACAGTATCCGGCGGGCATTGAGCGGGAACCCAGGCTCCTCCGCTCGAACCCCATTCAAGCCAGTGGCACACAGACCCAACAACAGGCAACAGCACAGCCTCAGGGAACCAATCATGTTTCTCTCCAGAAGTTCGCCAGCAGAGTCACCATTCAGAGCATCTGTCATGCTACCTGCAGTTTGGCACTGCTGAGATCAGCAAGAAGTTTTCCATCCGCTCTGGATCACTTCAGCGTAACCCATCGGAATCCACACATGAAGCGGTGCGGGCAAAAAAACTGCCCGAGTACCTGGAAATCCTTAACTCATTCCCGACTGCCCCTCTCTCCTGGAAGGTCAGCGGAGCCAGGGAGAGTTATTACGTGTAGCAGGCGAACGCCATTCTCTCAGCACAACTCATCAGTCATTCTCTTCGCTTCACTGAGCGAATAACCCCGATATTTTCTCAGCAGTTGAACCGCGTCCATGCGATGCCCCGACTCACAGAATTCAAGCACCTTACTGTCTAACTCTTCATCAGTCATCTCTTTGAGATTGGGACGATCGATCACGACCGGTTCGTGGATT
>JAGQQT010001003.1 GCA_020426065.1 Planctomycetaceae bacterium
TTTATGGAACTGAATCCGGGGATATTCCCAGCGTTGCCAAACATGCTGCGTCGAACATAATGCCGGGAGCGGTTACGGTCCAGATTCTGGAGCAGGCTTTCAATCTTGCGGTGATTCCTTTCGGTTTGCGAAATGACAAGACGGTGATTTGATATGCGAATCACCCCCTGTCCTCCATTCGCCTTCCAGGATTTTGTTTCGACAACACTTTCGATCAGGTCGGCGGCTTCATCAATCTCGATACCCAGGCGCTCCACCTGATAAATTTCCTGAGTCAGGTATTCGTCGGCTTTCTTTGCCTCGGTGATGACGATCAGATTTTCTTTGATGATGTAATCCAGCTTTAATGGCTCAAGAATGAAATCCAGTGCTGTCGTCAGGGTGACCCCTGAAACAAACAGAGTCACTGGTTCTTTTCCGGAATTCACTTTGACATCCTCTGCCAGATAGATTTTCAGGTGATGCAATTCCCCGATGATACCCATTGCATCCACAAGTGGCGTATCCACAAACTGCAACTCTGTTTCCTGCTGCATTGATTTGGGGACTACACTCGTGCGAAACGAGTTGGGCTGATCATCAGCATACTGTTTTGGCAATTCGAGAAGTTTTTGGAGTAACTGTTCAATTTCACGATGAACGGCCGGGGATTGCCGGATGACCAA
>JAGQQT010001004.1 GCA_020426065.1 Planctomycetaceae bacterium
AGCCTGAATCTGCAACCAGGCATCCAGGTATTCCGTCAGCTGAGATCTGACCAGTTGCTGAGTGGAAACAATTTCGAGCGAATCGCTTCAGGTGTCCAGTGTTCCCAACGCTTCCATCAAAAAGTCCGATTTGCAAATGATTTCGCAAATCGGGATGCTAATTGTGTCTGACGTTGATTACAGAAATTCCGCCATTGCAGTGACAGCACTATTTTTTGATGTCGTAAGCCCGGGGGCCATGCCCAAGCTTGTCGTGGGCATGAATTGTGTGCAGGATCATGCCGAGGATTGATTCTGGCACACAAAATGAGTCAGCACAATCATTGCCACGCAAGCGTGGCAATGGCACCCGGCCAAGCGAAGCCGTCAGCCATCGCCATAGATACAGGCATGAAGACGTTTCACGAATGGCTGGCAGAACGCAAAGTACCGGCCTCATCAAACGCATCCGGTTTCGAGAATCCGAAGAAATCGTCGAAGTAGGTTCCTTCAACATCACTTTTGACTGCTCCATCCTGAAAGGCATTGAGTCGCTTGTGAAACGTGGAAGCACCAACAGTTGGTGCAAGCCTACTTGCTTTTTCGATGTATTCTGCCAGTGCGACTCGAACAGCGTCATTCGCAGACGTGCCACGCAGGCCGAAATCAAGCGGAAGGCTGA
>JAGQQT010001005.1 GCA_020426065.1 Planctomycetaceae bacterium
GGAAAACGCCGGGGCCGCTCGGAACGCCCTCCGGCACCGCGTCCGCTGCAACTCGGCCGCGCGCTTCGGCCGCTACTCCGCGGAAATGGAGCAGGCCGCATCTTCCCAAGCTTGCTGAAACCCGCGGTCCCGGTGTTTCGTATGCGGGTCATGCATCGCCTCCTGCTTCTCGCCCTGGTCCCGTCGCTGCTCCTCGCCCGCGAGCCGTCGAAACTCCCCGCGGATCCCCATTTCAACATCTATCAGCTCGATCCCGCGCCCGAGGCGGGACCCTTGATGCTGGAGAAGGGCGACCGGCTGGCCATCTGCGGCGATTCGATCACCGAGCAGAAGCGTTACTCGCTCGTCATCGAGGCATACCTCACCGCCTGCATGCCGGACCTCGCGGTGACCTGCCGCCAGTTCGGATGGAGTGGCGAGCAGGCCGCCGGCTTTGTCGGCCGGATGAAAAACGACGTGCTTCGTTTCCAGCCCGATGTCGCCACGACCTGTTATGGCATGAACGACTTCCGCTACGTCCCGACCGACCCGCAGATCACGGCGGCGTATGAGGAAGCGCAGAACAAGGTCGTCGGCTTGTTCAAGGATGCCGGTTGCGACGTGCTGCTCGGATCGCCGGGGATCATCGATTCCGTTCCGCACTGGGTGAAGTCCGC
>JAGQQT010001006.1 GCA_020426065.1 Planctomycetaceae bacterium
TGCTGGGACGATCAAACATCAGCGACGCAATTTCAAATCGTGCCACCTGGCTGAGCCGTTCCTGGAAGGCGGGACTGATCTGCACGCTCGCAACGTATGCGGCGATCACGGTGGTTCCTGTTTCTCCGCTGGCGGGCAGTCCGATTGATATTACCTGCCGCCTGCGCGGCTGGAGCGAGTTGGCGAATCGCTTTGAATCGCTGACGAGTTCCCGGTTCACAAACCACTCCAGTCCTCCAGTCATCATCACCACCGCAGGTCGGGACATTACCAGCGCACTGGCCTTCTACCTGCCTGGACAACCCCTGGTTCCGTTCTGGTCCCAGGATGATGCGGGCATTCAGTGTCAGTATGATCTGTGGGAGAAACCGGAACTGAATCAGATTCCTGCAGCGATCATTGTCACAGAAAAAAATCCAACCCTGCCGAACTCCCTGAGTCAGCAGTTCAATGACTGGAATTCGCTGGGGACAATTGCCGTGGATCTGGGAGGAGGACGGAAGCGGGAATACGAAGTTCTCCAGGCATCCCGCTCCGCTGAAAAATTGCCGACAGACAAAGAACGGATGGCCGAAAAACCTCAGCAGACAATCGTACAATAAGCAGGTTTGATGAATAAATCCTTTCGAGAAAATCTTTCCAGAGCG
>JAGQQT010001007.1 GCA_020426065.1 Planctomycetaceae bacterium
CTCGCAGTTTGTAATTCTTTCTAGCGTAAGTGCGCAAGCTCTCCGGTCGATCAGTTGACGAGTCGTCGTTGTGCTTCGAGATACTTTTCTCGAGTGCGAGTTACCACTTCGAAGGGGAGCGGTGGTGGCGGGCTGTTACGGTCCCAGCCGCTGTCGTTCATCAGCCATTCACGCACGTACTGTTTGTCGAACGAGGGCTGTGCGTGCCCCGGTTCGTACTCGTCCGCTGGCCAGAACCGTGAGCTATCGGGGGTCAGGACTTCGTCGATTAGCAGCAGTTGGTCACCTGCAAAACCGAATTCGAACTTGGTATCGGCGATGATCAGTCCTTTGCTGCGCGCGTAATGGGATGCGCGTTCATAGATATCGAGACTACGTTGTCGCAGTGTGGTCGCGACTTCGGTGGAGACATCCTGGCACATGCGTTCGAAGGAAACATTTTCGTCGTGACCGGTTTCCGCTTTTGTGGCTGGAGTGAACAGCGGCGAATCGAGTTTGTCGCATTGTCGCAGTCCGCTGGGGAGAGCAATGCCGCAGACGCTGCTGGTCGTTTGGTATTCGCGCCACCCGCTACCTTCGAGATAACCTCGCACGACACATTCAAACGGAACAACTTGTGCTTTACGCGTGACCATGGTGCGA
>JAGQQT010001008.1 GCA_020426065.1 Planctomycetaceae bacterium
TCTCGGGGGGATCGTGACCGTGGCGACGGTATGAAAGATGTGCAGGTCGCCTGCTGCGGGGATCTGCCGGGGAATATCGACCAGATGGAGGGAGGCATCCAGAAAGTCCGCGGCATGTTTGACGCCGTATTCGTCACCGACTTTTCCACATTCGCAGGTGACCGAGGGGCAGATTTCGGCGAAGGCACGCGTTTGAACTCCGAGGGGGCGTTCGAAGTAGACAGCGGTCCGTCCGAAGAGGGCGGCCAACTGCATGTGTTCGGGTTCGGGACGGGTGATGCAAGCGTAGTGGGGATTCCAGCCGGTGTTGTTGTGCAGGTCGATTGATGCAAATGGTAGACGCTTGCGCATTTCGGCGAAGACATGCCGCATCAGGGCATGCTCGGGGGTATCGGGGAGATCTGACCCGGGCCAGACACGATTGTAGTCGGGCTGATTCGGGAGATGCCGAAGATTGTTTTTCGCCGCAGCCACATTTCCAATAAAGATCGAGAGCGATCTTGGAAGGGGTTGGGCTGCACGTCGGCGAAGCCAGGACTGAAGAGCGAGCAAGCCGACGTCTTCATTTCCGTGCAACACGATCGAGACGAACAACGGTTCGGGGCGGAGTCCTGAGAGATGAATCAGAGTCGGTCC
>JAGQQT010001009.1 GCA_020426065.1 Planctomycetaceae bacterium
GGCGCGCAGCGGCAAGTTGGCCCGCCTCACCGAGATGATGGACGAGTTGCTGGACGCGGGCGACCGCGCGCTGATCTTCTCCCAGTTCACCGAGATGGGCGGCTACTTGCAGAATTATTTGCAGGACCGCTTCGGACGGCCGGTGCTCTTCCTCCACGGCGGTGTGCCGGCCCGGCAGCGGCAGGTCATGGTGGAACGCTTCCAGGATGAAGCGGACGGTCCGCCCGTTTTCGTGCTCTCGCTCAAAGCCGGCGGCACGGGCCTCAACCTGACGCGCGCCAACCACGTCTTCCACTTCGACCGCTGGTGGAATCCGGCGGTGGAGGACCAGGCCACGGACCGCGCCTTCCGCATCGGCCAGAAACAGAACGTCCAGGTCCACAAGTTCGTCTGTGTGGGCACGCTGGAAGAGCAGATCGACGCCATGATCGAGGAGAAGAAGGCGCTGGCCGCGTCCATCGTGGGCAGCGGCGAGAACTGGCTGACCGAGCTCTCCACGAATGATCTGCGCGACTTGGTGCAGCTCCGCCGCCAGATGATGGCGTGATGCAGCCGGGAACGAGGGTACACGAATGAGTTGGGATTACGGCCGCTACAAAAAGACAGCGCCCATCGCCACCGACAAGGGCATCAA
>JAGQQT010000100.1 GCA_020426065.1 Planctomycetaceae bacterium
TTCGATTTCGAGTGGTGGATCCGGCGGGAGTATCGAGTGAGGAAGTTGTGTTTGAGAAGGTCTACCGGGAGAGCCTGAGTCTTTCGGAAGGGGAGGATTACAACGTGATTGCGTTTTCGGGCAAGGCGTTTGTGGTTTCGCCGACGGTATCGCGGGTTTGAAATCAGTGGGGGTTTCGGGGACTTCCGCTTTGCGGGGCGCCCCCGCCACCCGTCTCGTTGTGAGGCGCCCAGTCACATGGAGTTTTCAGATTCTGTGCGGGCCTTTTTACCCGCGGCTAGCGCCTTGCGGCTCATTCAGGAATTCCGCAGTTATCTAAATATATTTTGAAGAGAATGGATCAGAGGGTTGAGAGATGAGTGGGTATACGGAATCGCTGACGATTGAGATTCTGGCTGACAGTTCTGGGTTTCAGTCGGTGCTGTCTGATGTGCTGGGTGAGCTGGAGCGATTGAATGGGGAGATGTTGCGACTGGGGGAAGGTGAGCGGGCGGTGAGTCGGCTGGGGGGTGCATTCAGTCGGATGATGTCGCCGTTGAGCCAGGTTTCGAATCGGTTGCGACTGGTGGCAAGTGATGTGCGTCGATTGAGTGGGATGAGTGTCAGCCTGGATGTTTCGCCAGCGTTGTGTGCGTTGAGTCAGTTGAGTGCGGCAATTGCGCGGGTGGCGAGTCAGTTGTCTGCTCTGGGTGGAAGTGGTGGAGGGATACCGGCGGGACTTCCGGGAGGTTTTCCCAGTGGCGGGACAGGTGGGAATTCTGGTGGAAGTTCGAGCGGTGGTGGAGGTGGAGGGCGCAACAGAATTCGTCGTTATGAGAGCGGGGGTCTGGTGACAGGTCGGAGTGGGATTGATCGTGTCCCTGCGTTATTGACGGCAGGGGAATATGTGCTGGAACGTGAGCTGGTGAATCGGATCGGGAGTACTGGTCTGGATGGGATGGGGAAAGAGGATTTACCAGGGCGGAGAGTCTCTCAAGGTAATGAGACTTCGGTTTCTTCGACAGTTCATCAGTATGGCGAAATTTCGATTCATGTTCGTGAGACGGCTGATGTGGGTGCGTTGCTGCAGGATCTGGAATTTGAAGGGCATCGACTGCGTTATCGGCGGGGTTGAGAAGGAGGGGGAAGATGAAATTCGCACCGGCACTGGAGTTGGGAGAGACAATGGTATTGCTGCCTGGCCCTATTCGGAAATTTCAGGTTCAGGATGGCTGGAGTTATGACCGTCACAAGGTGCTGCTGGAAGAGGGTGACAGGACGGTGGGTTCGACTCGAAATGGGGCGGACATTTCGATTGAGGGTGATGTGGCTTTCCAGGGAGCGAATCGGCTTTTGAGTGAGCTGGAGATGAGTAGTGCGCTGGAGTCATTGCGGGAACTGGTGAATGGACATGTGGGTGAAGATCTGAAGTTGTACCTGTTTCAGGATGAACTGGGGAATTGCCGGTACTTCGAGCGGTGCTCGGTGGTGAAGCTGCGATGTGATTTGAGTGAACCGGAGTTGTATCAGTACCAGTTAACGATTCATGCCGGTCAACCTTCCATGCAGGAGACGGTTGTCTGAACGGGAATGAACAAGAGTTTGAAGAAGTGAGGCGAGTGATTCTGGAGGTAAGGCAAGATGTCCTATGAGCGGCTGATTTTGCATTTTGGTCATGATCCGGATGAGTTTCTGGGAGTGATTTCTGATCGAGCGGTAAAGGGTTGCTGGTTCGAATTGCTGAGGCAGGGTGGATGTGGTGCTGGCGAACTGCGATTGAGTGATGAGTTTGGTGATCGGGAAGTGATTCAGCCGGGGCACTGGATTGGATTTGAAGGCACGGCGGGGGATCGGTGGTACACGGGTCGAGTTGAACAGGTTGAGAATGAGTCTCCGAGTGGAGTGCGCGTTCAGCTGGAAGGGGCAGTAGTAGAGCTGAACGGAATCTTTCCTGGTGCTTTGAGTGTGCAGCAAGATGGAGTCAAGCCGCATCGGTATGGGCTCTCGGACCGGTTTTCAAATGATCCGGATTATGACCGGGAATCGCATGATTATACGGTGAATACTGTTGAGCTGGTGAGGAAGCTGATTGAGCAATACGTGGTGCCGAGAACGAACATTCAATATGTGCCAGCGATGATTGAGACGGATGGGCTGAGCGGAGTGGTGGTTTCGGCGAAGTTTCGCGGTGAGGAGTCTGTGCGAAGCATACTGAAAGATATTGCGATGCGAGCGGGGAATGCCGTGTGGGGTGTGGATGAAGAGCGTCGTTTTTTCTTTCGTCCGTCTCGGGAAGCGACTGTTGCCAGTTATGGAGCGGGGCGGGATGTGACGCGGCTAACGAGTCGGCGGACGCTGGACAAGGTTTATAACCGGGTGACGTTGACGGGGGATTATGTGTATGACGTGCGGGATTATTCCTCACAGCTGGCGCGACGTTCTTATCGATGGCGGGGGCACTATCGACAGCCAGGAAGTATTTCGAGTTACGGGGAGCGGCGGTTGCGGTTGTGGATTCCGTGGATTCGAACGGCGGAGGATGCACGCTCGTTCGTGACGGAATTCTTTCGGGTGTATGCAGAGGTTTCGACGGAGTATCGGATTGAGACGTGCGCCCAGGATGTGTTGCCACGTCCGTGGGATGGTCAGATTGAGTTATTGGATCGCGATGAGAGTGTGCTGGCTTGCCAGTCGCCTGAGCGAGTGCGAGTGCAGTTTGATTATGCAAGCCGGTATGAGTTTCGAATGGGACCGGAAGATCCGCGAGAGGTTTGGGCTGAACCGCCGCATGATGAGCGGTTTGAGTTACCGGAAGGTGAAACAGGTCTCGGGAATTCTGTGGTGACGTTTATCGATTCCGGCATCTCGCTGAGTGATTCAGATCCTGATCCGAGTGGCAGTGATTCAGGGATGAGTTCGAGCGGGGGTTCGAGTGTGAGTTCCGGATCGAGTGCTGACAGTGGAAGTTCGGCAGGGAGTGATAGTCTGTCGAGCTTGTCGAGCGGATATGGTTCTTCTGTCAGTTCGAGTTTTGCAGGATCCAGTTCGGGGGGAACGAGTGAGATGCTGAGTTCGAATGAAGTGAGTTCTTCCGGGGGAAGTGACGGAATCACGAGTTCCGCAGCCGGGAGTTCTACAGGTTTGAGTTCCGGTGTGAACAGTAGTAGTGGAAAGAGTTCAGACGGGGGTTCGAGCCAGGGGAGTGAAGGGAGTTCGGGGATGAGTAGCGGAGTGAACAGTTCCGGCGGGAGCAGTGGGGGGAATACGGGTTCCAGTGGGGCAGGGAGTAGTGAGTTGTGGAATAGCAGTTTGTCGTCGGGTATTTACCCAACGAGTGTATCTGGTGGTGGTTCGAGTCACTGGGCCAGTTCCGAAGTGTTGTCCAGTGTGTCTGAAACGATGTCTGAGCCTGCGAGTGAGTTGTTGAGTTTGAATTCGGAGACGGGTTCGATTCCGTAATAAAAAGTTGTCGTTGAGAGTATTTCTAACCGGGGCGATTTCAAAAGGGAGCGAATGAAGCAGAGAACTCGATGTCACGACGAGGCCGGGACAGGTACTTTTTTTCGAATGACGACGGACCGTCAACGAGAGCCGGGGATGCTGGATGATCGGTATCTGGGTGCTCACGCGAATGCCTGCTGGCTGGTGGGGAGTGGGCCTTCACTGACCAGAGAGATGGCGAAACAGATTGGTGAAACCCCAGTGCCGGTGATGGGAATGAATCTGGCTGGGACGGGATTGATGCGGCCGACCTTCTGGACGAGTTATGACCCGACGTGCCGGTTTCTGCGGAGCGTGTATCAGGATGCGGGGATCACCAAGTTTGTGAATGTGCGTCGAGCGATGGATCTGGTACCGGAGACGACGTTCAAGGTGTGTGATTGTCCGAACCTGTTTTTCTTCGAGGGAGAGCGAGAGCGGGGTTTTGCAGATTTTGCTGATCGGCGGAGTGCACGAATTGTGGACTGGAATGACACGATGGTGCAGGCACTGGAAATTTTGATTCGCCTGGGCTTTCGTCTGATCCTGCTGGCAGGCTGTGAGATGCGGGTACGAGCATCCGAGGCACAGATTGGATTTGTACGGATGCGTGGTGGCCGGGTTGATGAGGGGGCCTCATTAAGTGACCTAATGCATTCGGCCAAAAGAGTGGGCATAAGCAGCGAGGAACTGGCACACTTGAACCAGGAGGCAATTTATCACTTTGATGAACAGAAGCGATTTGGGGCAGCGGTGGCGACGGATGCTCATTATTTTCGAGTCAGCCAGTATCTGCGGTTGAGCCAACGGGCATTGAGTCGAGCTGGAGTGAGAATAATCTCGGTGACCCCGAACAGCCGGCTGAATGATTATTTTCCCGTCTGGAGTGTGGATCGGGTGCAGTCGGAGTTGAATTGTGAATATGGAAACCCGGCGACAGAAGTGACGATGGGGAAGTACAGCCTGACGGGGCCTCGATTACCTGACTTGAAAGGACCGATGCGGGACTTTCTGCCACTACACTGGAGTGGAGACGGTGATCAAAAGCAGGACGCAGATGAAAAAGTCTGTCTGGAGGAACGGTTTGATGATGAGGCGGAGATCGATGCTGGATATCAGGAAAGAGCAGAGGAGCTGCGGAGACTTAAGAAGGCCGAAGTGGTGATTGATGAAGTTGGCTGATAAAAGAGTAGTGCCCAGGGTGAGCGTGGTGATCCCGCAGCGGAATCGATGGGAGTTGACGGTAGCCTGCTGTTCATCGTTATGTAGACATCATGCTGCGGGCGAGGGGCTGGAAATCATCGTGGTCGATGATGGAAGTGATCTGGCTGAACGGAGGAAGGGATATCGTCAGCTGAGGCATCGAGTGAAATGGTGCGAACAGGAACAGCAAGGCGTGACAGGTGCGTGGAATCGGGGTTTGCAGGAGAGCAGAGGTGAGATCCTCGTGCTGTTGAACAACGATGTGGTGACCTGCAAAGGCTGGATCAAGCATGCCATTGAAATGATTGAAGCTCGAGATTGCCTGGTAGGAGCGGGCCGGCGTCGTGATCTTGAGCTGGGGAGACTAATTGCTCAAGAAAAGGTGGTGTCTACAGAGCTGCTTGAGGGCTGGTGTATGGTGTTCAATCGGCATGATTATGAGCGGACGGGGGCATTTGATGAGTCGATGAAGGTTTACTGGTCGGATACGGACTGGCAATGGCGATGGCTGAAGAGTCGTGGGAATCGAGGTCGACTTCGAACGTTGACGCAGGGGGTGATGCGGCATCTTGGTCATGCGAGTACAGCGCTGCTGCAGAATCGTTCTCAGGTGTGGCGGGAGGACTGGCAGAGATTTCGTGAGAAGTGGGGACTGTAGAGCTGGTTCGGAGAAGGATGATGAGGGTTTTGCAGCTATGTAATGTGGGACGGATCACGGGTGGGACGGCAGCTTGTGCCTGGTCGGTGACAAGGGCACTGCCTGACTGCGAGCATACGATTCTGTTCCGCAGTAGAGTGTGTGACGAGACACGCCAGGCGTTTGAGGGTCATGATCTGGGCGAGTGCAAACGGTTGACGGTGCAGGAACTCAGAAGGCGAAAGGCAGATGTGGTGATTCTGCACAATACGCCACCTTCAGCTGTTGGCTGGAAATGTGCGAGTGAGCTTGCTGGCATTTTGTCGATGCAATATGTCCATTCTGCGGGAGGCTCACGGGCGGAGGCGGGGGTTGTCGTTGGATGTTCCCACTTTCTGCAGAGTCAACTGCAGCGACATGATATGGGTGTACTCTATCAAGGGGTGCCGGTTCCCGAGAAAAGCCATTTAAGACGAGAGGCACGCTCCGGTATGTTTGTCATAGGCAGGATCTGTACTCCGATTCCTGCGAAGTGGCCTCAGGAGTTACCGCAGTTCTACAAAAGACTGGCTGATCGGTTTCCGGAGTGTTACTGGGAGTTTGTGGGTTGTCCTGAGTCCCTTCGAGTGGAGCTGGACAAGGCCTGTGTCGGACGATGTGATTTTTATCCTGCAGGATTTGAGCAGCGTACGAGATATCATCACTGGGATGTGATGCTCTATCACAATCCGAATATCACGGAAAGCTTTGGTCGAACGGTTGCTGAGGCGATGCGTTGCGAGGTGGTACCTGTGGTTGATTGTCGTGGTGGATTTTGCGAACAGATTCCTCAGGGGACCGGTTTTCTGTGCACCAGAAATGATGATTTTGGGAAAGCGCTGGAAGAACTGCTGGATCGACGGATTCTGGAGAAACGTTCGTTGGCCTGCCAGGAACATGCAGACAATGAGTTTTCACTGAGGCGATTCCGGGCGAGATTGCTGGACAGCCTGGAGAATGCAGGACTGTAGAAATTACAAAGCGAAAATACAGAAAAAACAGAGTGTCTGAGTGCCTTGTGTAGAGGAAAAAGCGGTCTAGCAATAGGGGAGACGGAGCGTCTATATTTTTGGTCCCTCCTTAGATACCTTTCCCACACTATCAGATGATACAGATGGTCAAGCTTCATTCATTATTTGGCCTGATTGCTTGTTCGTGCTTTATCGTTCTTTCGCTGGTTCACAGCTCGAGAGTTGAAGCTCAACTGCATCAAACGTCACCCGTTTCACCGGGGATGATTCCATCGGCACGATATCCGATACCGGGACCGGCTGCAGATCCCGCCGAATCCATGGTGGGGTATCCTTCAGATCCCCAGAGAATCATTCAGCCATCTGGTCAAGATTCGTGGATTAATCCAGTCGGCCAGGAAAATGGCAGGCCCTCAAGTGTTTCTCCAGGTCATACGATTCAGCCGATTTCCGGGATGAATACACCCTATTACTCTGATGAAGCCGAAACATATTCGAACACCGGGTATGCCCCGCCGACGGTTTCCGGGACCCATGACTGGGGACTTGAGTGCGTGATGTGTGATGAATATGGCTGGACATTATTGCCAGCTGAGGTGCTCTATACTTCGTACCTGGGTGCACCACGTGAGGCGAGACTCGGACAAGGGCTGCTTTACCTGAACGGGACTGGCTGGGTCTGGGAGCTGGAAGCTGGGGGTCGGGCAGGAATTCTGCGCTATGGGACATCACGCCCCAAAAACAACGAAGGATTTCAGCTGGATCTCTGGGGAGCAGCATTTCCCCGGTTGAACTTTGAACAGAATCTGGATGTGGATGCGGTCGACTTCAAGGTCGGAGTTCCTCTCACCTGGCGGCAGGGTCAGTGGCAGTGGAAGCTGGAGTGGTATCACATCAGCTCACACCTGGGTGATGAATTTCTGCTCCGTAATCCAGGATTTCCCCGACTGGATTATCTGCGGGATTCGATCGTGCTGGGAGGCGGTTACTTTCCCAACCCGGACCTGCGACTGTACGCAGAGGCAGATTGGGCCTACAACACAAACGGCGGCGCTAAACCGTGGCATTTTCAGTTTGGGGTCGACTATTCGCCAGTGGGAGAAACTCCCATCTCAAGTCCTCTCCCCTTTTTCGCGATCAGTGGCCTGGTGCGTGAAGAAGTCAACTATAGTGGTGGTGTCAATGTCGTGACAGGCTGGCAGTGGCGAGGTCACGAAAAGAAAAGTCTGTTCCGCATGGGATTTCAGTACTATGCCGGGCAGTCTCTCCAGATGTCATTCCTGAACGAATACGAGGAACTGTACGGTCTGGGAATGTGGTACGATTTTTAAGTCGTGATCCTGCCTGAGTTGAAGTCGACCCGGACCGAGATGGTCGATACAGGTGAGAGAAGCGAAAATCTAATTGTGTTCTGCGCATAAAAAATCCCTCCTTGAGAAAGGAGGGATGACCCCAGGGGGATTTGAACCCCCGTTATCGGACTGAAAATCCGGTGTCCTAGGCCTGACTAGACGATGGGGCCGAAAGAGTCGTTCCGAAGTAGTTTCGACAATACCGGGGAACGACTTGATTCAATTTCCGAGAAGACACAGAAATCAGGTTACAGGTTCGTCAACATCTTTGGAGTTGGCTTGAGCCTTGATGGCCTGATAGATTTCGCTTCTGTGAATGGTGACGTCTTTCGGTGCTTCGATGCCGATGCGAACTTTATCGGAACGGACATCAATAATCGAGATGACGATCCGATCGTCAATCACGATGCTTTCATTTTTTTTTCTCGAAAGGACCAGCATCTTGCCACCAACTCCATAACACGGAACCTGTCTCAGACGGGTTCCTCTCTGCGCTGTCAAAAGAGATTGACAGAATTATAGAGGTTGTGCATGGGGTGGCAAGAGTGACTCGAAAAAAATAGGGAAATCTGCCTAATCTGTTCAAGCCACTGGTAAGAGATGTTCAGCGGAGCTGTTCAGCCGGGAGTTGGATTTTCCGGAACGCAGCAGCTGTAATTTCTCTAACTTGTAGACCTGCAATCACTTACGAGGATCAGGGTTGACCCTCCGGTTGTACCGGAGGGTTCATTTCCTGCACTCGTGGTCTTGATTAGACCATGTCTTTGAGGCCCTTGAGTGGGCGAACCTTCACGACATTGCGAGCAGGTTTGGCTTTCACTTCCATCATTTCACCCGGTTTGAACGGGTTTGGACGTTGTGTTGCTTTGGTGGCTGGTTTTCGTGTGACCTGGATTTTGAACAGGCCAGGCATGTTGAAAACGCCGGGGCCTTTTTTGCCAAGGTTTTCGGAGATCAACTCGCTGAGGTTGTCGAACACAGCGCTGATGTCCTTGCGGCTCAGCCCAGTCGATTCAGCCAGAGAATTGAGGATTTCTGTTTTAGACATTGGCTTGTCTTGTTTCGCAGCCATGCGTGCCTCCAACTAGGGGTGGTGATCATCTCAGAAAATCACAGAGGTGTGATCGTTTCCTGCAATTGAAGGCGTAGTAAAGTGCGATTTTAGCGGTATGTCAATCAAAACAGCCTGAAAATCAGGTGAAAATAGCAGATTTGAATGCTCTGGCGGATGGAATGTCAGCGGGATTCAGGCTGACAGGTCAGCGAAAAGATCCCCGGAGCCTGTGCTGAAAAATGCCTGATTTCTTCAGCCATTCTCTTTCTGCAGGAATTCTCCACCACTTATGAACATCCCCTTTTCACAGGGAGTGCACCATTTAATCAGGACTCGATAGTCAAACTGACGGTTTTCGCTGGCCATTTTTACGGTGACTTCGCCGGGCTGAATTGCGCCTCGATGCAGCAGCCCCAGGCCAAAGCGGCTGATTTCCCGAGTCACTGCTGAGATGGTATTCCCACGCTGCGTGATGATTTCAGCAGGTACGGAGAGTTCCAGGCGATCGGCTGCCCGGACGTTTACATCGGAAGACTTACACAGGCTTCCGAGAATTTCCTTGAGGTCTTCGTAAGTGGGGCGACTCCAGGGGTCTGTTGACATGATTCTGGCTCCCGTTGGGATCACGGAATAAAAGGTTGATCTGCATCGAGGTGCAGTGCGAGACGGGAAGAATGAATCTGGTGGAATTCACTTTGCACGACCAGTTCAAGTATATGACACAGGACAATTCAAGATGGAAAACGAAGTCTCAGAATGAAACCAGTTTCGGCGATCGGGTGATTGGTAACAGTTGCAGCGAATATGACGATTATGGAATGAGTGAGTTACCTCGAATCAGTTGCCCAAAGCAGTTGTTGGCTGCAACTGGTCCGGATTCGTGTTGTGCAGTCTGTTCTGGTATAAACGGGTATGGGAGTTTCGGGTTCGGTGGGATTGTTCGTGAACCACACAGGATGAGATCATGAAACAGATATGGTTGGCATTACTGACATCAATGCTGCTCAGTTCAACGGTTGCTGACTGTGCAGAAGACTGGCCTCGTTTTCGAGGAGCGTCCGGCCTGGGACATGCTTCTGCTCCCGGCTGGAATGGCGTGATCGACAAAGATCATCTGGAGTGGGAAGTCAAATTGCCCGGGCAGGGAGTTTCCTCTCCCGTGATCTGGGGCCAGCGGGTTTTCATTACCTGCGCTGATGAAGAGGCAGGCGAGCGAAGTGTGCTATGCCTGGACGTGGAATCGGGACGGGAGTTGTGGCAGCAGGGAGAGTCTTTCAGTTCGTACAAAAAGCATAAGAACAACAGCTTTGCCTCCAGTACGCCCGCTGTGGATGAGAGCGGCGTTTATGTGCTGTGGCAGAGTAAGGAAAAGTCGCATGTGGTGGCTTACTCTCACGATGGGAGGATGTTGTGGTCTGTGGACCTGGGATCTTACAGCCATGGACAGGGAGCGGCTTCCTCCCCGCTCGTCCACAACGGGACGGTTTACATTTCGAATGATCAATCGGAACCGAGTTTTCTGTTAGCACTGGAAGCAAAATCGGGAACTGAGAAGTGGCGGATCCCTCGGTTGGGTGAGCGAGCCTGTTATACGTCACCGGGAGTCTGGAAATCGCCATCCGGAACGGAGGAGATCCTGTTTTCTCACTGCTTTGAAGGTGTCACCGGAGTGGATCCGAATACGGGTACCGAATTATGGAAGGTGGAGCCCTTCGGGACTTTTTCCCAGCGGGCGATCTGTTCTCCGTTTGAGACAGCCCAGGGGTTAATCATTGCCGGGAGCGGTGCCCAGGCGGGGGATCGGATTATTGTTGCACTCCGTCGGAATCCGGATTCCGCCGACATGCCGATTGAAGAAGTTTATCGTATTGAACGAGGCGCTCCACACGTACCGACACCAGTTGCCGATGAGTCTCTGTTGTATTTGTGGGGTGATCTGGGTGTGGTTACTGCCGTGAATGTGGAGTCCGGCCAGAAAGCCTGGCAGCATCGAGTGGGTGGGAATTATTTTGCTTCGCCGATTCTGGTAGACCAGTT
>JAGQQT010001010.1 GCA_020426065.1 Planctomycetaceae bacterium
AGATACTTTTTTGGGCAATTGTGATGCGATAGCGGGCCAGATCAATGTGTAGCGGGCCACAGATAATTTCGGCTTCACCTGTCGCCGTCGCGGCCGCCTGCGTTCGTTTCAATACAGCCCTGATACGGGCCAGCAATTCCTTGGCATCAAAGGGCTTGGTCATATAGTCATCAGCGCCCACGTCAAAACCACGCAGCAGATCAAGTTGTTGATCCCTAGCTGTGAGCATAATGATGGGCACGTTGGAAAACTGGCGCACCCGTTCCGCCACTTGATACCCATCCATTTCGCCGGGGAGCATGATGTCCAGCAGAATGAGATCTGGCTGTTCCAAAGCTGCCATTTCTACAGCCTGTCGGCCGTTACTGGCGGCAAGAACAGCAAATCCAGTGGCTAAGAGAACTTCTTGGGCCAGGCGCACCAGCTTCGGTTCGTCATCAACAATCAAGATTCGTGGTTCACTCATTTTAGGACTTTCGTTTCTGTGAAGATGGGCCGACATCTTGGTTAGCGGCCTCATCGGCACTTAGACCATGACGGGGTAAGGAAAAATGGAGCGTTGTTCCCTCACCTAATTGGCTTTCGGCCCAGATACGGCCGTTATGAGCCTCAACAATTGCCCGCGACAGC
>JAGQQT010001011.1 GCA_020426065.1 Planctomycetaceae bacterium
GGATTCTGTCCCCCGAGAATTTTGTCTCTACGGTCTATACAAAACTCGGAATTGACCCAGACCAGATTCTGTACACACCCCAGGGGCGCCCCGCTCACCTGGTCGCCAATCCGACCCCCATTCAGGAATTGATGGGCTGACGCCGTTACTCCCGATTCAGGAAACCAACGATGCTCAACCAGCTGGAGTTCAATTCCTGGTGGAAATGTCCGCTACTGCTCTGCCTCATCTTTACAGCGGAGTCATTCTGGATGATCAACGTCCAGGCACAGCCACCAGCGATCACGGCCCTTTCTCCGGCAGGTGGACAACTCGGAACAACTGTTGAAGTCACTCTGGTTGGCAAACCGGGAACAACTCCTCTTCAGGCTGCTTGCCTCAGCGACCCACCACTGGAAATCACTGTCGCTGAAAAAGGAAACTCCCTGACGGTCCAGATCCCAACCCAGGCATCACCAGGCATTCACTGGATTCGCTTTCTGAACAGTGCCGGCTGCAATACACTCCTGCCGTTTCATGTTGGCCTTATTCCGGAAACAGTCGAAAAGGAACCGAACAACAATACTTCGGATGCCGGACAACCACTCAACCTGCCGCTCGTAGTGAATGGCGTACTCGAAAAATCCGGT
>JAGQQT010001012.1 GCA_020426065.1 Planctomycetaceae bacterium
TGACAAAGCGCTCGACACCCACCGCGCGCGCGGCATCGACCACGTTGCGCGTGCCCAGCACGTTGTTGGTGATGGCCTCGGCGGGGTTGAACTCCATGAGCGGGACGTGCTTGTGGGCGGCGGCGTGGAAGACGATCTGCGGCTTGTGCTCGAAGAAGAGGGTCACGATGCGGTCGCCAAAGCGGATGTCGGCGATGACGGGCTTGATCTTGACCGCGCCGCCGTGCTGCTGGCGGTTCTCGATCTCCAGCTCGTTGTGGATCTCGAAGATGGAGTTCTCGCCATGACCGAGCAGGATCAGCTCGGCCGGCCGGGCGCGCAGGATCTGGCGGCAGAGCTCGCTGCCGATGGAGCCGCCGCCGCCGGTGACGAGCACGCGCTTGCCGGCCAGCAACTCGCCCACCGCCCTCGTCTCCGTGCGGATGGGGTCGCGGCGCAGGAGGTCCTCCAGGCTGATGTCGCGCACCTGTTTGAGGCCGACGGTGCCGTCGAGCAGCTCGTAGAGACCGGGGATGGTGCGCGGCTGGACGCCCGTCTTCTCGCAGATGCGCACGATCTCGCGAATCTCGACGCCGGGCGCGGTGGGCATAGCGATGATGATGTTGTCCACCCCGTAGCGTTCGACCA
>JAGQQT010001013.1 GCA_020426065.1 Planctomycetaceae bacterium
CGGGCGGAAGCCCTGGCCTCCGTCTCCGGCCCTTGGAAGCAGCCTCCCCGGATGACGCGCCACAGGGGCGCGCCCGGATCCTGCCCCCCGCAACAAGGATCCGCCAGCGTGGTCGGGCGGTGGCGGCTGTAGACGTCACGGCACCACTCGTGGACGAGCCCGAGCAGATCGTGGAATCCCCAGTCGTTCGCCCTGCGTTGTCCCACTGTGTCGAGCACGCCGTTCCGACTGTCGCAGAGGGCGACTTCGGCCAACGGGCCGTAACGGGGATCCGGGCATCCGGCCCGGCAGGCATATTCCCACTCCGCCTCGGTGGGGAGCCGGAACTCATAGCCGGGTGGCAGGTGTTCCCGCTCGTTAGCTGTCAGTTCCTCGCAGAATGCCATCGCCTCGCCCCATGTGATCCGCGAAACGGGCCATTCGGGGAGCGGGGGGCGCTGCTTGAAATCCAGATCCGGTAACGTTCCCATGACGGCCTCATACTGCGCCCGCGTCACTGGGAATGTGCCCATCCAAAAGCTGTGGCTCAGGTGGACGCAGCGGACCGGGCGCTCGTCATCGGCGGCTTCGGGATCGTCCGGGCTTGCTCCCATGGAGAAATCGCCTTGTGGCACACCCCGTAGCT
>JAGQQT010001014.1 GCA_020426065.1 Planctomycetaceae bacterium
CATTTCATCAGCGATGTTGCTCGGAACCGGCGCGTAGTGATCCATCTGCATCGAGTATACGGCGCGTCCCTGGGTGGACGACCGCAGATCAGTAGCATAACCGAACATGGCCGCAAGTGGCACGTTTGCACGCACAACCTGCGCACCGGCGCGGGTTTCCATGCCCTGAATCTGGCCACGACGGCTGTTCAGGTCACCGATCACATCGCCCATGTACTCGTCCGGCGTGGTCACTTCAACCGCCATGATCGGTTCGAGGATGACCGACTTGCCACGGCGAATCGCATCCTTGAGCGCCAGCGAACCAGCGATCTTGAACGCCATTTCCGAAGAGTCGACATCGTGGTACGAACCATCGACCACGGACGCCTTCAGGTCGACCACCGGGTAGCCGGCCTGGCCGCCCGTGAGCATCGATTCCTGAATACCCTGGTTGATCGGCTGAATGTATTCGCGCGGAATCGAACCGCCGACAACCTTGTCGACGAACTCGTATCCAACGCCCCGCTCCTGCGGCTCGAACTCGACCACACAGTGGCCGTACTGGCCCTTACCACCCGACTGGCGGACGTGGCGGCCCTCGGCGCGAACCGGAACCGTGATGGTTTCACGGTAGGCAACCTG
>JAGQQT010001015.1 GCA_020426065.1 Planctomycetaceae bacterium
CCCTCGCGCGGCGTGTTCGATGGCGAGCCGATACAGCGCCTCGTATCGCTGCGCAGGTCGCGCCCAGCTGAAGTCGTGGGCCATGCCGGTGCGGATGAGTTGGTGCCACGCCTGCGGTCGATCGCGGAACATGTGGATGGCGCGCTCGATGGCGTGCCAGAGCGCCTCGGGCTCGGTCGCCGCGCAGGTGAAGCCGGTGGCCTCGCCGCGCTCGAGCGCGTTGGGCGTCGCATCGATCACGGTGTCGCGCAGGCCGCCCGTCGCGGTGACGATCGGCACGGTGCCGTAGGCCATCGAGTACATCTGATTCAGGCCGCAGGGCTCGTATCGGCTGGGCATGAGGAACGCGTCGGCGCCGGCCTCGATGCGGTGCGACAGGCCGACGTCGTACCCGATGCGCGCGCCGATCGCGCCGGGCCATGCGCGGGCCAGCTCGGTGAGGCGCAGCTCCAGGTACTCGTCGCCGGAGCCCAGCGCGGCGATGGCGCCTCCCGCCATGACGATGCGTTCGGCGATGTCCGCGATGACGTCGATGCCCTTCTGCCACGCAAAGCGCGAGATGACGCCGAAGAGCGGGCGACGGGCGGGGTCGATGTCGAGCTCGGCGCACAGCGCTGCGTGG
>JAGQQT010001016.1 GCA_020426065.1 Planctomycetaceae bacterium
AGAAGAGCCGGTTCATACTGTATCAGTCGATCCCTTTCAATTGGCCGATACCCCCGTCACCTGCTGGCAATACGGGCTGTATTGTCTGGCCACTGGCCGGCCGTTGCCCAGGGATGCTGGCTTCGGACGGGGCAGCCGGCCGGTGGTTAATGTGAGCTGGTATGAGGCGGTCGTTTATGCCAATTGGCTCAGCCAACAGCACAACCTTTCGCCGGTATACGAGCTACCTGAAATACCAGCTGATCCCAACGACCTGCATCAGAAAGGAGTCGATTGGGATTCGATCACACATTGGGAGGCCGACGGTTATCGCCTGCCTACCGAAGCGGAATGGGAATTTGCCGCCAGTGCTAAAATAGAAAAGACATTTTTTGGGGGCACCAAAATTAAAAAGTGGCGCTTTGGAAATGGCAAAGACGTGGCAAGCCCGGATGAGATAAATTTTGATGCCAGTTCCGGAAGCAACGATTACGCCATTAAACGGGGATGGATGTCGCGCATCAGAAAGGATAAATTCCGGGCAGCGTCCACACCAGTAAAGGAATTTGAAAAAAGCAATCAGAACCCCTTTGGATTGCATGACATGAGCGGCAATGTATATGAATGGTGCTG
>JAGQQT010001017.1 GCA_020426065.1 Planctomycetaceae bacterium
ACCGCGATCCGTGTTGCAGTGTTGCGAGAGATCCTCTTGAGGAAATGAGCCGGTTTTGCATAGAATTCCAGACGTGAATTTGCGTTTCAGACAAAGGATTGTCGATGTCGATTCTGCGCTGCGAAGGACTCGTCAAGGTTTACCCAGGTGGCAAACGTGCTGTGGATGGCGTCTCTTTTGACGTAAACCCCGGTGAAATCGTGGGTTTGCTGGGACCCAACGGAGCCGGGAAGTCCACCACATTTCGGATGGCTTGCGGACTGGCGGCCCCCACCGAAGGGAAAGTCTTCCTGAATGGGAAAGATGTGACCCGTTGGCCCATGTATAAACGTGCACGTCACGGCATGGGATATCTGCCACAAGACCAGAGCATCTTCACCAAGTTGACGGTCGAACAAAACTTGATCGCAATCCTGGAATACCTCCCGTTCTCCCGCAAAGAACGACTCTTCAGAACCGATAAACTTCTGGATCAATTCGGCCTGGTGAAGCTTCGCGGGCAAATTGCCTCAACGCTCTCCGGTGGAGAACGTCGACGATTGGAAATCGCCCGTTGCCTTTCCAGTGAACCCAAAATCATTCTGCTCGATGAGCCATTCACTGGGATCGAT
>JAGQQT010001018.1 GCA_020426065.1 Planctomycetaceae bacterium
AAGTCGGCACGCACCGACTCCAGTGCATCGAGCACTTTCGCCAGCTGCTCGGGTTGATTCACTTCCCAATCTTTTTGCGGAGCGAGACGGAGACGACCGCCATTGGCACCACCGCGTTTGTCACTGCCCCGGAAGGTGGAGGCGGCGGCCCAGGCGGTGAGGACGAGTTCGGTGATGGAGAGTCCCGAGTTGAGCAGCTTTGCCTTCAGCGCTTGGATGTCCGACGCCTCAATCAGGGGATGATTGACGGCGGGAACGGGGTCTTGCCAGAGCTGCGGAGGTGCTACCTCGGGTCCGAGAAGGCGGGAAACGGGGCCCATGTCACGATGCGTGAGTTTGTACCAGGCTTTGGCAAAGGCATCCGAGAAGGCTCCGGGGTTGTCGTGGAAGTGGCGGGAGATCTTTTCATACGCTGGATCCATGCGCAGGGCGAGATCGGTCGTGAACATCATCGGCGCGTGACGTTTGGCGGGATCGTGCGCATCGGGCACGGTTCCCTCTCCGGCACCATCTTTGGGACGCCATTGCCAGGCTCCGGCGGGGCTTTTGTGCAGTTCCCATTCGTAGCCGAAGAGATTGGTGAAGTAGCCATGGGACCAGGCGCG
>JAGQQT010001019.1 GCA_020426065.1 Planctomycetaceae bacterium
TGCGAATCTTTGAAGGTTACCGTGTTCGTCACGACGATACTCGCGGCCCAACCAAAGGCGGGATTCGCTTTCATCCGCAAGTACATCTTGGCGAAGTCCAAGCACTGGCGTTTTGGATGACGTGCAAATGTGCCGTTGTGGGCATTCCTTTCGGCGGCGGCAAGGGCGGCGTGATTGTCAATCCGAAAGAGCTTTCCCGGATGGAGCTGGAACGACTCAGTCGCGGCTTCGTCCAGCAGCTCGCCGATTTCATCGGCCCAGACACAGACATTCCGGCTCCTGATGTCTATACGAACTCAATGATCATGGGCTGGATGATGGATGAGTATTCCACGATTCAGCGACGCAGAAGCCCGGATGTCATTACCGGCAAACCGATTCCACTTGGTGGCAGTCTGGGTCGCGATGATGCCACTGGGCGTGGTGCCTACTATTGCATCAAGGAACTGGAGCGGATCAATGAGTGGACTCCGGAAGACGTACGAGTTGCTGTTCAGGGATTTGGCAACGCTGGCCAGCACGTTGCCCGCTTGCTTCATGCGGACGGCTATAGGTGTGTCGCCATCAGTGATTCCAAAGGTGGAGTCTATAGGAAAGACGGAA
>JAGQQT010000101.1 GCA_020426065.1 Planctomycetaceae bacterium
CGACATCATTTGTTGCTCTCACTGCCCCAGGATCAACTTGGGCAACCCAGATCCGCACTGCATTCCCTCCGACAATTGCATAGGGAATTTGAGCAGACTCCAGAATCGAGACCGTTTTTCTCAGTCGCTCTTCGACTCGTTCCATGGAGTTTCCAATCCTGTTCCAAAGTTGATCTCCAACGATAGTGAGATGTCTTGTCATAGATGGCACTCCAGCAGTGAGTTTAGAGACTCGATGCTAGCATAATTATTGCGACACTGCACGTTGCGAGGCAAGAATCTATCAGCCATCTCATCAGTCAATGGCCACACCGAAAGCCTCAATACTTACTCATTGATCCGGTAGAGCGGAAGGAAGCGGTAGTAGACTTCCAGCGAGAGGGTCGCGAGTGTGGTGGAATAAAGTCGGCCACCAAATCCGCCCCAGGGGCCATCCGGATCCCAGGTACCGGCCAGCTCACCATTTTTGCGCTGCTTGCCGACCAGCAGTTCACGCACCTGGGCGTTCCACTGCTCCCATTCTGGTCCCCCATGCTGGTACATTGCCAGTGTGCCGTAGTACCAGTAATACATGTTGGGGTCGGACAGTCTGGGGAAGTTCTTCTGATCCAGCAGATAGGCCACCGCTTCTTTACTGGCCGGATTTCCCCGTTGTAAACCAAGGATCTGCTTACAGAAGAGTGCTTCGGCAGTCATCGAGGGAGTTACCTCCGCTCCATAATCCGGATGATAGGCTGCCAGCCCCTTGCGATCACCCAGGCTGCGATCCTGCAGGAACTTCACCATGAGTGTGCGGGATTCCTCAGGGACGGATACGCCAGCGATCTCCGCACTTTTCAGTGCCATCATCTGCCAGCCGAACATGCTCATATCACCACTCCAGCCGGGAAGATATCGCCAGCCTCCATCATCTTTATTCTGCATCGCGACGGTAAACTGCACCCCTTTCCCGACAGCAGTTGCCAGTCGATCGCTTGCTTTCCGCTCACTCTGCATCCCGTAGGATTCAGCGAGTGCGTAGGTTGTCATGGCATGACAATACATCCCTGCGTAGCGAGTCGCCTCACCTCCGAGGTAACCATCATCACGCTGCTGGTCAATGAGCCAGTTAATCGCTTTACCAACCGTGGCTGCGTACTTCCCTTCCTCCTGGGTATAGCCTGCTCCCAGAAACGCCAGAATGGTCAGAGCGGTCAGACCAGTATCAGATTGAATTCCAGCCCGTTGTCGATTCACACCGGTCTCATCAATTTCTACCTGGCCAGCTCCATGCTTGGAGGCATCCCAGAAACCGGCCTCTTCCTGCGAGGCAGCCAGCCAGGACAATGCCCGTTCCACGGCTTCTTCCGACGCATCGGTTCCCCCAAATCGGCGAGCGATATCCCGGCGGCGTTCCAGATCCCGCAGCCGATACGTCGCAGGAATTTCGGCAGACTGATCACGTCGAACCGCATCAAAATTCGGCTGGGGCAGATTGGACAGTTGCGGAATTTCATCCCGGGCAATCGCCAGAGGTTGAGCGGGCATAAAAGTGGGATCGATCGTGGCATCCGGTAGAGGGCCAACTGTTCGTGCCAACTGTGGAGTATCATTGGGACGATTCTCACCGTTGCGATCTGACCGGGTGATCATCCGATTCTCAGTTGGACTGGCCTGAGATGGCCCCTCTGGATTCGGAGTCATTTCTCCTGTCACCTGAAGATCTGGTGTGGCCTCTTCGGGTGCAGGACGACGCTCGATCATTTCGGCAATCTCCCCTTTGTTGGGAATTTCCGGCTGAGGCCCCCGCTCCGATTCCGGAGATTTCAACTGCTTCTGATCCACAAAGGTCGTGCTGATTTTGTCTGCACCACCCTGATTGGGACGTTGAACATCCTCCGCATCGGCAATGCTGCGGGGCAGCATGCTGCGAGTCGGCTCGACATTGTCCGTCCCCTGCGGGGCAGGCTTTGGCAGCGGTGGCGTTTCAGGAGACTCAATCTGGGGAATTGCTGCTCGCTCCCGTTCCATCGGCGCAGGAGCATTCATGGCAATCTCAGGTTGTTCCTGATTGGAGCTTTGAGTCTTGGCCATCTCGGGCAAGTCTGGAGTCAGTTCAACCGGTTCGCTGGGATCCCGCTCCGGCAACGAGGACGTGGTCATGTTGAACTGTTCCCGCTCCATGCGGTGAACCTGCTCAGTCTGTGTGAGGGGAACCGACTCCCAGATGGGCGTATTCCCAGCCAGATCTGTCCGGGTTTGACGGACTCCCGGCATGATCACTTCCTGAATCTGGATCGGTTCCAGATCCCGAACCACCTTTTCCTTGACCGGTTCCGGGGCCAGCACAATCACGCCCGCTCCGGAGCACAGGTGAATCATCACCGAAAACAGGAGCGATTTGGAGGACGCATGATGATCACCCCAGCGGGTTACCAGCATGGTCACCAGGTGCACCGTCGCAAACATGAAACTGAGAACCAGACCTCCCCAGGTCCATTGCTCGACCAGATCGGGAGAAGTTCCCAGAGCGTTGGCAACAGTCAGATAAAACTGCTGCATGGTTGCATTCATGGAGAATCCTCCTGAGCAACCCGATTCGCCAGGGACAGGTTCGTCACTCCAACACGGTGGCAGACTGCCAGCACATCCATAATACTCTGATATCGCCCTTCCGCATCCCCTCGAACAACCACGGCCTGCTCTGCATAACGGGCTTTGGCCACTTTCAACTCGACTTCAAGTTCCTGCAGAGTAATCAACTGATCTCCCAGGAACATCTCGCCGGTTTTGGCAATGCTGACAATCAGTTCGTCAGGCAGTTCCGTGAGCGGAAGGGCATCTGCGACGGTAGGAAGTTCAATCTCAAATTGACGCTCTGCATCCGAGAATTTCGTGCCGACCATGAAGAAGATGATCAACAACAACACGATGTCGATCATCGGTGTGAGGTTGAGGACTGGTTCTTCGACTTCTTCGGTCTTCAGTGGCATGGCAAGTCAACTCACAGCATGCCAATCAGGACTGCAGGTCCCAGGAAGTTGGCATCCAATGATCAGTAGTATCGGAATCAGTGGATCTGCGGTCGCGACATTCGCAAAATCCTCACCCAACTAGTATATCGTCGTCAGGTCTAAAATATGCAGGATTCCTGCCATTTCTCAGGGGAACTCCTCAGAGGGTTTTCCTGCAGAATTTCCGATTACGAAAAATAGGAAGACAAGGGAAATAAGAGCCCTGGCCACCAGCTCTGTACTCATGTTCATTTCCAGGATTCCACCGCAACTGATATTCTGCCGATTTGCCTGAGATTCTCCGAACATCTTTCTTCTGTCGGCGTCAAGAAACCTGCCCCAAAGTCGGAAGAGTGCCAATTCGAATCTTTTCTCACTCTCTGTTCATACCCGCAGGTAACCATTGATGACTGATGACTCTGAGCAGGATGCTGCGAGCCCAACCTGGTGGAACCGGACTGCTGGAGGCAGAGAAGTCCTTTGGTTGTCCCTGCCACTTGTTATCTCTTCCCTTTCCTGGACAGTGATGACATTTATCGATCGCGTGTTCCTGAAATGGGAATCGGGCGAGGCGATGGCGGCGGCATTTTCTTCTTCCATGCTCTGGTTCACGCTGCTCTGCATGCCGCTCGGAACCTGCATGTATTGTGCCACATTTGTCTCACAATATTTTGGCAATCATCAGCCACAGCGAATTGGGCCGGCCGTCTGGCAGGGTGTCTGGCTGTCGATCTGTTTCAGTCCGCTTTTGCTGGCTGCCATCCCATTTGCGCCGCTGCTGTTTTCGTTTGCCCAGCATCCCGAAACAGTCACTCAGCTGGAAATCATTTACTTCCAGATTCTCTGCTGTGGGGCGCCAGCCATGCTGATTGCCCAGGCCTTCTGTTCTTTTTATGCAGGACAGGGGCAGACTCGCATCATGATGTGTGTTGATAGCCTGGTGGCGATCGTCAACCTGGTTCTGGATTACCTGTGGATCTTCGGTAAAGCAGGATTTCCTGCGATGGGTATCGCAGGGGCCGGTTATGCGACCGTTGTTGCCCTCTGGCTGAAAGCCCTGATCTATGCCCTGCTCGTGCTGCAACGCCATCATCGTGTGAAATTCAGCACGGGGAACTGGAAGCTGGATCCGAGCCTGCTGCGTCGTCTGCTTTATTACGGAGCCCCAAGTGGATTTCAGTTTTTGATTGATGTGCTCGGCTTTACCGTATTTGTCGTGCTGGTCGGTCGACTGGGAGCCATTGAAGCGGAAGCATCCAGCATGGCATTCAGTATCAGCACACTCTCGTTCATGCCGATCTGGGGATTCTCTCAGGCAGCAGCCATTCTGGTGGGACAGTATCTGGGAGAGAATCGGGATGATCTAGCTGCCCGGGGAACCTGGACGTCGTTGCAGATTGCACTGACCTACATGACCGTCATTTCTGTATTGTACCTGACAGTGCCGCAACTGTTTTTGAAGCCTTTTTTCCTGGACACACCTGAGGGGCAGAACTACGAGATCTGGATCATGTCACTCACTTTGCTCCGTTTTGTGGCCGCCTACAATATGCTCGATGCCACGATGATGATTTTTGTGAATGCCATTAAAGGAGCGGGAGATACGCCGTTCGTTCTGAAAGTGAGCGGAGTGATGGCCAGCCTGATGATGCTGGGAAGCTGGCTGGTAGTCGAGAAATTTCACGGCGGGATTTACAGCTGCTGGGCATTGCTGACCTCCTGGGTCTGGTCAGTCGGTGTGATCTATGCATTTCGTTTTCTGGGGGGAAAATGGCGCACGATGCGTGTGATCGAACAACAACCCGTCAACGCTGAATCCGGCCAGGAATCGTGAAGGAGAGCTGGCCAGCAGCCATTGACGCTCATCAAGTTCTGTTGAATACTGTGGTCCAGATGAAACTGCTCCTTATGCCTTCTTTTCCGTCGCGGGCGATCGCCAGAGATGACCATGCAAGATCCCAAATATCAGAGCGGCAATCCCAAAACACCGGATCAGATTCCCGAGGGGATCATCATCAGCTCAGATACCTTTCGTGAGGAAAGAATTCCTCCCGGCCAGTCCCGGACACGAAAATGGCCCGTACTCCAGGCAGGCTCCGTGCCGCATGTTTCCCAGGAAGACTGGTCACTGACGGTTGGCGGACTTGTGGACCGTCCACAAAAATGGACCTGGGACGAATTCCAGCAACTGCCGCGAGTCAAAGTGTTTTCAGATTTTCACTGCGTGACAAAATGGTCCCGGCTCGACAACCTGTGGGAAGGTGTCGCCACCAGAACCATTGCGGAGCTGGTGGGCGTACAACCCTCTGCCCGCTTTGTCATTGCGGAGGGATACGATCGTGGCTGGACCACAAATCTGCCCCTGGATCGTTTTCTCTCAGAAGATGCCCTGCTCTGCGATCTGCATGATGGAGAATTCCTTTCTGATGATCACGGCGGCCCCGTCCGTTTGATCGTGCCGCTGCTTTATGCCTGGAAGAGTGCGAAGTGGCTCAAGTCAATTACTTTTGTGGCTGAAGATCAGCCGGGTTACTGGGAACAGGGCGGATACCACAACGAAGGTGATCCCTGGCTCGAACAACGGTTCGGCTCAGACCAGATTCCTCCGGGATATTACGACTGACCATGGCCGGTTCCGAGTTTTCTTATCCTCTCGAAAACCCACGTCGCCGCAGCCCTTTCCGCAAAAGACTGCTGGACTGGTATGCCCGGCATCGTCGGAATTTACCCTGGAGAAATACGCACGATCCTTACCGGATCTGGCTCAGCGAAATCATGCTGCAGCAAACAACCGTTGCGGCGGTCATCCCTTACTTCGATCGATTCCTGGAACGCTTCCCCACCGTGAACGAGCTGGCGGCCGCTCCGGAAGCAGAGGTGCTGCGGCTGTGGGAAGGACTGGGTTACTATTCCCGAGCGAGAAATATTCACAAAGCAGCCAAAATCATCGCCTCTGAACGGGCTGGAAATTTTCCGTCTTCTGCAACCGAACTGCAGAAACTCCCAGGCATTGGACGTTACACTGCCGGTGCCATCGCTTCATTTGCCTTTGATGAACCCGCTCCCATTGTAGAAGCGAACACGCAACGATTGTACGCCAGACTGATGAACTGGGAGGAGCCACTCACCACACGCAGCAGTCAACTCCAGTTGTGGTCTTTTGCCGAATCCCTGGTGACTGAGCAGGGGACGGGTGAGCTCAATCAGGCATTCATGGAATTGGGAAGCCAGGTCTGCAAACCTGTTGAGCCCGGTTGTCATACATGCCCGGTTGCCGACTACTGTGCGGCCAATATGAAAGGAACCATAAACCGCATCCCCGCTCCCAAAATCCGTCTCGAGATGACTCCTGTCACTCATATCTGTGTGGCGATCAGAATGAAAAACTCCTTTCTGCTGCATCAGTATCAGCCCGGCGAACGCTGGGCCGGTTTGTGGGATTTCGTTCGCTGGGAGCAGAATGATTTCGAACTGCCTCAGGTCAAAAAGACATCCAGAAACCATTCACATGAGTTATTTCCAGAATCAGACAGACTGGCTCCGCAATACCGAATTCTGGAGCGGGAACTGGATACTCGATTTGGATTCCACTGCAAAATCCGTGAGCGAACCTGGAGCACAAAGCACACCGTAACTCGGTATCAGATTCAGCTCCATTGCTTTCTGGCAGAATGGAAACGGGGCAAACCCGCCAGCCTGGATACCTCCGCCCTCTGGGTGCCGGAACAGCATTTGAATGACTATCCGCTCTCCGTCACCGCGCGAAAGTTTGCAACTCACTTACTGGCCTGAATCACTTCCCGAGGCCTGCTCTCCCACAACCGGCACACCAATGAAGATTTCGTTTTCACGGACCTCGATAGGATAAGTCTGGCACCGCAGGGGAGATTTTGGCGAATCCGCCCACGCTCCATCGCAGAGTCGGAATTTCCAGGCATGCCAGGGACACATTACAACTCCCTGCTCGACATAGCCTCCCGTCAGCGCTGCTCCCTGATGCGGACAGAAATCGCTGATGGCGTAATAGTTTCCCTCTGAGCAGAACAGCCCGATCTGATACCCGTTCAGCCGCAGCGAAATGGATTTCCCCTCCTGAAGTTCATCACAACGGGCGGCATGCAAGTATTCCACGGCAGTTTCATCAGCAGACATCAGTTCAAGACTCCTGTTTGTTTTCCGCGGCAATAATGTCGAGAAACTCCTGCTCGCTTAAAACCGGCACTCCCAGCTTCTGTGCATTCTCGAGCTTGTTGCCCGCATTTTCTCCGGCAACCAGATAATCGGTTTTCTTCGAGACACTGCCGGAAGCTTTACCTCCATGCTGACGTATCAGATCTTGGATTTCCTGACGGGTAAACTGGGTCAGAGTGCCGGTGACAACCAGAGATTTTCCAGCCAGTAACTGCACTGAATTGACTTCAGGACGGGCCTCTTCTTCTATCTTCACGCCCCGCTGCTTCAATCCTTCGAGGAGATTCCTCCCCACTTCCGAATAAAAGAACGAATGAATCGAGGCGGCAATCACCGGACCAATTTCATCGATCGCGTTCAAGGTTTCTTCGGAAGCGGCCGCCAGATCATCCAGTGAATGGAAATGTTTCATCAACACCTGGGCATTACTGACTCCAATATGCCGGATATTCAGTCCCGTCAACAGACGCCAGACCGGTTGTTGTTTGGAGCGTTCAATTCCCGCCAGCAGTTTATCAATCGACTTCTCACCCTGTCTTTCGAGTTGCAGCAACTCTTCTCGACGCGAATGCAGGTCATAAAGTCCAACCAGACTGCTGACCAGTTTGGACTCCGTCAGTTGTTCAATCAGCTTGCTGCCCAGTCCTTCAATATCCATCGCCTGACGGGAGGCAAAAAACCGCAGCGATTCCCGTAATCGGGCGGGGCAATCCGGATTGGGGCATCGCACATATACGCCACCTTCATCCTGCTCAACTTGTGTCTGACATTCCGGGCACAACTCTGGAAACACAAAAGGAATCTCCTGGCCGGACCGCCGCTCCTGTTCAACTCGGAGAATGTGCGGAATAATCTTTCCTGCTTTTTCCACAACCACCCAGTCGCCAATCCGCACATCCAGCCGCTGCAACTCATCCCGATTATGCAGGCTCGACCGGGAAACAACTGTCCCCGCAATTTCCACCGGCTTCAGGTTGGCCACCGGAGTGAGTGTTCCCGTTTTTCCAACCTGAATATCAATCGATTCCACCTGCGTGGAGGCTTCGTAACGCTCCCATTTGTAGGCCACGACCCAGCGGGGACTTTTGCTCGTGATGCCAATCTGATTCCGCAGTGCCAGTGAATTGATCTTGATGACCAGACCATCAATCTCCACATCGAGCTGATGAATCTCATCCATCATCTGCTCAGCCCGGCTCTGCACTTCCTCAATTCCCTGACATCCGGTAATTCCTGGTGTGGTTGGGATACCGAATCCGCGAACCGCTTTCAGAAAATCCAGGTGAGTCGCATAGTTTACTCCATCCATTTCTCCACTGCCGTGAGCAAAAAACCGCACCTTCCGCTGAGCACACTGGGTGGGATCGAGCAACTTCAATGCACCGGCCGTACTGTTTCGGGGATTCGCATGGGCAACCTGGCCACTCTCCTCCTGCTGAGCACGCAACCTGGCAAAATCCGAATTGGATATATACGCTTCCCCACGCACCTCAAAACGCTCCGGTGCCTTTCCGGAAAGAGCCAGTGGAATCCCACCAAGAGTCCGAGCGTTATGGGTGACATCATCTCCAGTCCGCCCATCACCACGGGTCACAGCCTGGGCCAGGTGTCCATTTTCGTAAATCACCGCCAGGGCCACACCGTCGATTTTGTATTCGATCGTATACTCAATCGTGTCGAGTTCCAGCAGCTTGCGGCAACGCTGATCAAAAGCAACCACTCCCTCAAAATCGAAGACATTGTCAATCGAAAGCATGGGGATGCGGTGCTCAATCGAGGCAAACCCTTCGATCGGCGCGCCACCAACTTTCAGACTGGGACTGTCTGCAGAATAGTATTCCGGATGAGCCGCTTCGAGGTTAATCAGCTCCTGCATGAGCTGATCAAATTCCCGGTCACTGATTTCCGGATGGGCTTCGACATAATACAACCGGTTATGGTGATTCAGTTGCTCACGGAGTTGTGCGATGCGTTGGGCGACAGATTGGGTCATGATGGGCAGGATTCATCTGGAAAACGGCACGGATAACTTCAGCAAACTTTACCGTGCTGCACATCGAACATCCAGACAGGCGTACCCCTGCCGGTCGCTCTTCTTTTCCAGGTCATCCAAAGTCAGAATGCATTGAGATCTCTCATTGCGGAGACTGGCGATCGTCCACGGGATGCGACATACTGGTTGAATATCTGCTCAACACTTTCAATTCAAAGGGGAAATGCCGTGCCGAAAATGTCTCAGACGATGCGTCTGGCAGTGCTGCCTGTGTTACTGACCGCAATTGTGACCACCACCGCAGTCAGCTATTTCCGCACTGCTCCAGCAGCCACAGACATCAATGCGGCGGCCAAACAACTTGTGGAAGGGCTTGATGAACGTCAGAAAACTCTGGCCGTCCTCCCCTACGCTTCTTCACAGCGGGTCGACTGGCATTTCATTCCCATGGACACCCGCAAGGGTCTGATGCTGCGTCACATGAGTGAAGCTCAGCAGGAACAGGCCTTGCAGCTGATGCAGTCTGTTTTGAGTGCCGCCGGATACAAAAAGGCACGCACCATCATGTCGCTCGAAAAACTGCTCTATTCTCTGGAAGATCCCAAAACACGCGATCGCCGCGACGAACTCAAGTATTACTTCACCATGTTTGGTGAACCAGGCGGAGAGAAATCCTGGGGCCTGAGCATCGAAGGACATCACCTTTCCTTGAACTTCGTGGTGGAAAACAACCAGCTGATCGCCGCAACGCCACAGTTCTTCGCCTCCAATCCCGCCACCATCAAAACGGAAAACAGTCTCGGCTTTGAATTGAATTCTGCAGTCCTGCAGAAAGAAGAACAGCTTGGATTTGACCTGGTGAATTCGCTCACTGCCGACCAGAAGAAAGTCGCACTCATCGACGCGAAGGCACCCAAGGAAATTCGCAATGCAGGTTCCGTTCACCCTCCCACGGACAAAGCAACCGGAATCCCCGCCGGCCAGCTGACCAAAACCCAGCAGGAAGTTCTTCGGGACCTGATTGGCGAGTATGCCCATGCCGTTAAGCAGGAACGGGCAGCATTTCGTCTCAAAGAAATTGAAGACGCCGGCTTCGCAAACATCACCTTTTCCTGGGCTGGAGCGACCGAACCGGGCATCGGCCATTATTACCGGATTCAGGGAAAATCATTCCTGATTGAATTCGTAAACACCCAGCCCGACGCAGCCGGAAACCCCGCCAACCACATCCACTGCGTCTGGCGCGACATGGACGGCGATTTCGCCCTGCCAATCCAGTAATTTTGTATCACCAGTGAATGAGCGGCAAGGCGCTAGCCGCCGGTCCCATCATCAGCGCAGTTAGACTTTTTAATTACGTGGTGAACATCATCCCGTCCAAAGCTTCTGTCGACTCTGATCCCATAACGTTATTCATCACTTGGACAACTTATGGTACCTGGTTACCGGGAGATGGACGTGGATGGCGGAAATGGAAATCTGGCGAGCAAGGCACCCAGCCTTTGCTAGAGAACTGGTGCCGCTCGCGAATGAAATCCCAACCTCTCATTTTGGACTGGGACCAACGG
>JAGQQT010001020.1 GCA_020426065.1 Planctomycetaceae bacterium
GCGCGTGATCGGCTTTGTGCGTTCGGGCCCCGACGTCATCGTCATCACCGCCGCATTCGTGATCACGCCGCCGTTACGACGATCGGTCACGGGCAAACGCTGGAACGTGAGCGTCGTGACCTGGTCGCCGCTGTTTTTGCCGGAAGCACAGTTCAGAGGACCGTATGCCTGATCCAGTTTGGCGGTCCGATAGGTGAAATCGGAATCAATCAGCTGAGTGATCGGCCGATTTTCGACAAACACGGTTTCAAAGATCAGCAGCGGTTCCAGCATCATGTGCATGCTGAGCCGATACTTCGAAAAGTAGAAATCCGGAAAGCGGTTTCGATCGGGCACCGACGAAACCAAGCGATCGAGCTGCAGCCACTGCGACGGAAACGAATCGCAAAACCGCTTCATCCGTTTGTCTAACAACATGCGGTCGATCTGTGCCGCCAGAGTATCCTGTTCGCTCAGCCGCCCGGAAGCTGCAATCTCAAGCAGCGCTTCGTCGGGAATGCTTCCCCAGAAAAAGAACGAAAGCCGCGACGCCAGTTCGAAGTCATCGACCTCGACAGGAGCCGCCCCCCGCTCCGGATGGCTGGTGTCGTACAGATAAAGAA
>JAGQQT010001021.1 GCA_020426065.1 Planctomycetaceae bacterium
GAGAGCGCCGCAGCCGACGATGGCACAGTGAGCTTGTGCGAGAAGATTCTGTCCCTGCTGCTGGATGCCTTCGAAAAGGATCTGCTTGCGATAACGCTGCAGTGAAAGGTTGGCTGGGACTGGTTCAGGTTGGGTCATGATTTCAGACAGTGGCAGAGGTCAAGAATCGGGATTGAGGTCTTGAGAGGACAGTTTACCAGAGTGAGAGTGGAGATCACGTGCGGGGGATTGATTCTGCAAGAAAAAGGGGAGTCTTGTGTGGGGCGTGCTCTGTCTCTCTGTGAATGTTATGCAGAAATCACGGCGAATCACTGCTGGACAAGCCAGCAGTGGCACCCCACTGGATGACATTGATTGTCAGAGAGAGTTTCTGGTCGGGGGCTTCCGCATTGCGGGGCGCCCACCGCCACCCGCCAAAACGGGAGGGTGAATTATTTTTTTGAATTGGTGCGCAACAGTCAGGTGGTGAGTAGTGAGTGGCTGATTTTTCGTGGGTTGGTGAGAAGGAGTACTGAATGTCTGTGGTGGGGCAGAGTGGAGAGCGGGTTTTGCTGCCGCGAGTGGGGCGGGAGGATTTCTGGAAGCTGATTCATGAGGAATAT
>JAGQQT010001022.1 GCA_020426065.1 Planctomycetaceae bacterium
GATTACAAGGTTTTGCAGTTTACAAGGTTGCTGGAACGCGATATACCACTGCCCCCGATTCGTCTCGGGAGAGATCCGGTTCGTTGAATTGCGATCGTCTCAAGCGGAGCGGGGAGGTGGGTTCAGGCGCGAAAGCCCATCGTTTTCGGAGGAAAACCCAGTGTCAGATACCCAAGACAAAGTCATTGAAATCGTTTCCGAACACCTAAAGGTTCCCAAGGACGAATTGAAGGTTGAAAGCCGATTCGTGGAGGACCTGAAGGCCGATTCTCTGGACCTGGTGGAACTGGTGATGGAGTTCGAAGAAGCGTTCTCGATCACGATTCCCGACGAGGACTATGAGAAGATCAAGTCGGTTGGCGATGCAGTGAAGTATATTGAGGGGAAAAAGTAGCGGATGACCAGCAGAAGGCGCGTCGTGGTCACCGGCATGTCCGTGGTGACCGCCCTGGGACATGACACCACAGAATTGTGGGGGAATCTCTGCGCGGGAAAAAGCGGGGTGGGACCGATCCAACGGTTCGACTGCTCCGACTTCAAAGTCCGTTTTGGCGGCGAGATCAAGCGATTCGAGCCGACGGACTTCATTCCCGAACGT
>JAGQQT010001023.1 GCA_020426065.1 Planctomycetaceae bacterium
TATGACCAGCTGATTTCAGGAGCGAAGGACTTCCTAAAAGAGCTCCAGTGGGATGAAGGGGAGCAACTGTCTGAATCGGATCCCGGTTATGGTGGCTCCGGTTACGGCAGCCATTCCCGGCCCGACCTGTCCAATACCCAGTTCATGCTGGAGGCGCTGCACAAGGCGGGACTTTCAGTCGATGACCCTGCTTATCAGAAAGCGCTCCTGTTTGTCTCGCGGACCCAGAATCTGAAAAGCCCGCACAATACGACTCCCTTTGCCGATCGTGTGAATGATGGTGGCTTCTATTACACGCCGGCTGCAGGTGGTTCTTCGCAGGCCGGGGAAACCGAGGCAGGGGGGCTGCGCTCATATGCCAGCATGACCTACGCCGGTTTGAAAAGCTTTATTTATGCCGGAATGTCAAAAGAAGATCCCCGGGTGCTGGCGGCACAGGAATGGCTGAAAAAGCATTATTCGGTCACCGAGAATCCGGGGCTCGGACAGCAGGGGTTGTTTTATTACTACCAGGTGTTCGCCAAAACCAATGCGATTCTGGGATTAGAGAAAGTGACAGATGACAAGGGGAATCTGCATGACTGGCGAGCGGAGTT
>JAGQQT010001024.1 GCA_020426065.1 Planctomycetaceae bacterium
TTTTCCTTTGACATTTAGAAGTGTCTCTTGGCAAACAAAATATAGCGTTGTATCAACTCATTCTACATGGCAGGTAGTGCCTGCCCTACAGACTGGCGAAGATCATAATATCGCCAATTCCTCGTTCCAATGAACCAGCCGAGTAGCGTACCGGCTTGTGGCGCAGAAAGAATTTCGCTAACGGGATCTTCGCAATGGCGTGTCTGAAATGAATGAGTGGTGCGATTACAGTTTTCGTCGTCAATCAAGCAATCTGTGCATTGTTCGACGAGTCATGGTACATACAGCGTACCCAGCTTGCTGCAGTATTTTCACCTGAGAAGGGCGATTCCGGTCGAATTCGCGCAGACAAACACCGCGCACGGCTCGCAGAGCCGTACGCAGGGTTGTTTGTTGAAGCTGGTTCGTTGGCCTTGTTACTTCAGTTCGGCCAGGACGCGGTCGCCCATTTCGATTGTGCTGAGGGAGGGGCCGCCAGCTGCGATGTCTTTGGTGCGGGCGCCGGCGTTCAGCACAGTTTCGACGGCGGTTTCGATCCGGGTGGCTTCCTCTTCCAGTCCAACGGAATGCCGCAGCATCATGGCGGCTGCC
>JAGQQT010001025.1 GCA_020426065.1 Planctomycetaceae bacterium
GAAGTGACGCTGGTCAGGAGACCTTGGAAAACGTTCTATCGTGGCAGACCGACCACGGGGACTGGCCAAAGAATAAAGACACGACCAGCGGAAAATTCTCAGGCGATGGAAAGAAGCCAGCCGGGACTTTTGACAATGGTGCAACCACTGGCGAATTGCGATTGTTGGCACGAGCTTATCGTGTCACAGAGAACCAACGCTACAAACAAGCGTTCCTTCGAGGATTCGACCATATCCTGGCCGCTCAGTATCCCAACGGCGGCTGGCCCCAATACTTTCCACTCAGCAACGGCTACCATCGGCATATCACATTTAACGACGGCACGATGATTCGAGTAATGGAGTTTCTCCGTGATGCTGGCTCCAGCGAGGACTTCGACTTCCTCGACAAAGACCGCCGCTCCGCCGCACTCGAGGCTGTCGATCGTGGAATCGATTGCATCATCAAGTGCCAGGTCATTGTAAATGGTGTTCCAACAGTCTGGTGTGCTCAGCATCATGCGGAATCTCTAGTTCCGGTGCTAGCCCGCAGCTACGAACATCCCTCGCTCAGCGGCGCCGAGAGCGCTGGGATTTTGATGTATCTGATGA
>JAGQQT010001026.1 GCA_020426065.1 Planctomycetaceae bacterium
GTGCGTGAGTCTCTCAATTCCTTCCCAACAATTCCCAGTAAAGAACCATCTCGCGTTGTCAGTGCTCCGCCCGCTCCACCCGGGTTGTTCGTGATCGCATCGACAATATACACATTGTTCTTATAGGCAACTTCAAAACGTCCCCGGCGTGCATTGAGCGGGCAAACTGTTGCCACCACACCATGCATCACGGAGACCGGTTCATCCCCGGCGGCAACATTAAAGACATTGCTGAAAGCAAACACTGGAGTGCCAGGACCGCACTGCGTGGCCTGGTTCAGGTCAAAGTAGGGAGCGTTGCGGACTTCAACTTTCAGAATTGCCAGACCTGCTTCACCCGTGCCGCTGAGAAAACGCGCTGGGAGCCGACGACCACTATCCAGCACGGCCACCACATCTTCGGTGTCGAGCAGATGATTCCAGACAGTGAGAATGTGCCCGTCTGGTGAGACGAAAAAGCCAGTTCCGTAATTGGCTAGGTTTCGCAATCCTCCCGCTCCAAACAGCTTGACGGTTTTAGGAAATACACTGTCCAGATGACTGGCTTCTGAAGCGATGGCTCTCTGACTGGAAAGTCCGCTGAGCACAAG
>JAGQQT010001027.1 GCA_020426065.1 Planctomycetaceae bacterium
TCCGCTACGACGCTTACGAAAAGTTCGGTGGGACGTTCGGGCACATTTTCTATGACCAACCGTTCTCCAATTACGTAATCCGCGTCGAGTATCGATTCGTGGGCGATCAAGTGAACGAAGGGCCCGGCTGGGCGCTTCGCAACAGTGGGATCATGGTGCACGGGCAAACCCCCGAGAGCATGACCAAGGATCAAGACTTCCCGACGTCGATTGAAGTCCAACTGCTTGGCGGCGATGGTAAGAAGGAGAGGACGACCGGTAATCTCTGCACCCCCGGTACAAATGTCGTCATGAACGGCAAGCTGTTCCTGCCGCACTGCACGAGTTCAACTTCCAAGACTTACCACGGCGAGCAATGGGTGACGGCCGAGGTCGAAGTTCGAGGCAACAAGTCCATCAAGCACTTCATCAATGGCGAGCTTGTTCTGGAGTACACCGAACCACAACTCGACGAGCGAGACGAGATCGCTGCAAAACTGATTGAGAAAGCGGGAGGTAACAAAGCATTGACCGGAGGAACGATCTCCCTTCAGTCAGAGAGTCATCCAGTCGACTTTCGCAAGGTCGAACTGCGACAACTCGAGGATTA
>JAGQQT010001028.1 GCA_020426065.1 Planctomycetaceae bacterium
TGATGTGGTTCGACGCGGTTTGGTTCAGGAAGATTTCTTCGCACCGTTTCTCAAGTAAGGTCCGGATCAACATTTTTCCGTCTTGAATGATGTTCAACGAGACATTCAAGCGATCGAAGAATTCTCTTTGTTCCCAGTTGCGACGAGAGCGTCGTTTGCCCAGGATCCAACCAATCCCCATGAAGACCGCGGCCGTGACAAACTTGATCCAATGTTCGTCAAGCTTCTCAAATGCGAATTCTAAAACTTGTTCCATGGCGTGATCTTTGGGAAATGAACCTGTCGAGTGAAAGTTAGCAGCCTGTCTCGAACCTCGTAGGTGCAAGAGCCAGGCTGCCCTTTAGTTTTTCAACAGAAAGTTAGAGGCACCAGCGTTCGATCATTTGGAGGTACGTCGTGGTCCCAGCCTTCAGTTGTTCCAGTGTGATCCATTCATCGTGCGTGTGGGCTTGTGCAATACTCCCAGGTCCCATGACGACTTTTTGCGGCAGGTCTCCAAACATGGCGCCATCGGTTCCATAGGCGACTGTTCTGGGGACTGGCGATGACGCGAACTTCAAGCACTCCTGAACGAAGGGAGAATCCTTG
>JAGQQT010001029.1 GCA_020426065.1 Planctomycetaceae bacterium
CAATTGTAATGTATGCATATCTTCCAGGATCTGAAGATGCTGCCGGAAAACTGAAGTCAGTGAAACTTGCTGAAATATTTCGAAAACGTATAAGCGATTACTGGTGCGATTTGTTACTATAAAGACGCACTTTTTTTAGATGAGTTCTCAGTCAAGTTTCAGTTGCGCTCCCTGTCTTCTGTTAGAGGGTAACAATGCAGCAACATAGTAACTCCCAGATCAGCTTTTCCAGACCGCTGAGAAAAAGCGGTAAGCGGGGAGGATTCACGCTCATCGAATTGCTGGTAGTGATTGCAATTATTGCCTTACTGATTGCTTTACTCCTGCCGGCAGTGCAACAGGCTCGGGCTGCGGCGCGACGAAATCAGTGTAAGAATAATCTCAAGCAGATTGGATTAGCGTTTCACAATATTTACGACACATATCAAAAATTCCCTCCTCTGGTAGCGCCTGCATCACCGTCGAGTATTACGAAAACCGGTCCCTACCAGGATGCAGTCGGATTTACTGTCTTCAACTGGTTATTGCCTTATGTTGATCAAGGTCCGCTCTACATCGCAGCAAAAAATAATGTAGGTACAATAGT
>JAGQQT010000102.1 GCA_020426065.1 Planctomycetaceae bacterium
GATAAACATTTCCCCGGTGAGTTCGGGAGCGGCGGTTTCTCCGGGTGGTGGTGGATTGACCTCTTTGGATTTTTCAGTTGTGGGACGTGAGGCCCGAATCTCCACCCGCATCGGACCACCCTGGGTCTTGATCCGGAAGTCTCCCTTTTCAATTGGTGCACTGAAGGTGCGACTGTCGCTTCCTTTCTGTACAAAAATGATTCGGCCAGATTCGAGCGGATTTCCCTGCCAGGTTACCTGGCCGGTTGTTGTGTAAACTTGCGGACCATCCTCAGAACTGCACCCCGCCAGGGCCAGGCTGCAAGTCAGACAGGCAAACCAGCGTGTGATTCCCACCAGGCCAGCAGGGAGGGGAATGCTCATTAAGCACAGACGACCAGACATTGCAAAGACTCTCCCAGAAATGTTTCAGAAGGCAGGGATACCAGTCCAATCGGTATCGCTGGAATTGAACAAGGCAGGTTCAGAGCCTGCCTTGTTCGGTTTGTAACCAGAAGCGGTGATGTCGAGCAGTTCTAGAATTCGCCGAGCACCTTGCCATCGGCCATGATTCCCATGTAGCGGTAGGTTCGGCGATCGATATTTTCACTCACAAATCGTGTGGAACCATCCGCCATCACGACCTGCACTCCTCCTTTGTGGTAGCTGCGGGCGAAGTTGTAACGGCCAGACAGCCCACCGGCATTTCCGTTTTCACAGGGAGCGTTCGGGAAGGTTGTAGATTTACAGGAATAGACGCGGTCGGGATAGGACGTGTTAGGGACGTCAGCGGTGGAAAATCCGTATGAGCCATGAGGAGCACCTCCCCAATATCCGCCCGCTCCACCCCAGTTGGCTCCGGTTGTTCCCCGTATGATGGCTTCACTCATCAGCAGCGTGTTCGATGTCCCGTCCACCACATCACGAAACTTGGTGCGGGATCGGGTTGAGAACATCCCTTTGGTGTCGGTGGTGATGATGTTGGGATCGATCAGAATACTGACACCATCTTCCACGACTGCAATGGTGCGGTCATTGGCTGTTGATGTGTTGATTCCACCTCCGGCACAAACGACATAGTTGCCCTGGAAACCAAAGTCCGTGCCTCCTCCGCCCACAGCAGGACCGGATGGTTCGGAGGGGCACATGAAGACATCCACCGGATGACCGGCGACATCGTAGGTGTACCAGTGCACCCAGGTCAGATTCAGGCTCTCGTATTGATCCTGAAAATTCGCCTCTTCGACAAATGGCAGAATTCGATGGAAAAACGTGTCCCGTTTTCGGGTGACAGGAGCATCATCATAGCCATAGGGGAAGACGGAATGGGTATCGTGATAATTGTGCATGGCCAGTCCCAACTGCTTGAGATTGTTTTTGCACGAGGATCGACGAGCCGCTTCGCGAGCCTGCTGGACAGCCGGCAGCAACAATGCCACAAGTATAGCGATAATCGCGATCACGACTAACAGTTCAATCAGAGTAAATCCTTTGCGAGACATACGGCTTCTGTAAGCTGGTGACAACATCCATAACTCCTGATAAAAAACATTCATTCATTGCAGTCGCGCATTGGAGCAATGAACACATACTAAAAAGAGAATTCGGTGAAATTCTCCTCAAGTCTTGCAAGCAAAAGCTGTGCCAGAGGAAGATGCGTGTCTGGATTCCGGCCGAATTCAATCACGGCAGTGGAATTTGAGAGGGAACTTTCCCCTGTATGACGCTTCCGATCAAAATATCAGAAACTGGCTGCGCATCTCTCAGGAAGCCCAGACCATTTTCAGTGCAGGGTGCCCCGATCTCGATCCTGTTCAGAAAAACATGTTATGAAGTGGCTTTGAAATGTAGGTCGCGGGCGCTTGAGTGGAGTTTCATACAGATACTCTCCATGAAATGGGCGTGGACCGGCTGAGCCAGTGGATCGCGGCGTTGGCCTCAAGGTTGCTCAGTTCTGTTGGCCGGGGTGGATGGCACTGGTCAGCAGGTTTGGGTTTCCCTCGACCGCAATCCAGGAACTGTTCACCGGCAGGTTTTCATATACCTGCGTTGTGGAATTGGTCCAGTCGATCTCAATACGCTCGACATGAGTTGCTGTTCCCAGGCCCAGTGTCAGTTTCAGTGGACTGGCGCCGAAGCTTCCGCCCGAATCCACATGACGATAGACCGAACGCTCCTGGCCATTTTCCATGATCACAACTCGCACGCGGGCTCCGGCTGCAGAACGATTGGAATCCCGGCCCACCAGTGTCAGCTTGATCCAGTTGGTGGCAAAGCCGGGATTTTCGAAGAGTGCATCATGAGACGCATCTCCCAGATAGGCTCCTCCCAGCTGGACGTAAACATCGGTCATACCATCGTCATTGAGATCGGTAAATGAAACTCCATGCCCCTTCTGCAGATGCCCGAAGCCCCCGGCCATCGTGATATCGCGAAACTGTTTTCCCTGACTATTGAGAAACATCAGGTTCGGAACCAGGAATTCATAAGGCACATCCCCGGTTGCCAGGTAGAAATCCAGGTAGCCGTCTCCATTCAGGTCTCCGAAGTTAGCACCCATCGGGCGAGTGGGAGCGGTCAGTCCATATTCCACCGCTCGATCCTGAAAATTCCCGTGTCCATCACCCAGGTACAAGCCCATGGTTTCCGTACCGGCAGGGATGGGAAGTTTCATCTGATGAGCGGCAACTACCCCGACATTTTCGATGGAATTGGTCACGTACAAATCGAGGTTGCCATCGTTATTGATATCCCAGAACCAGGTTGCAAAGCTGGAGTAAGGGCGAGCGACACCGGCCTGCAGAGTGACATCTTCAAAAGTCCCATCACGCCTGTTGTGGAACAGCAGATTGTTGCCCGGAATCGAGCCGTTTGATATGAACAGATCCGGATAATGGTCCTGATCATAATCGCCCCAGACCGCTCCCATTACAAAAACCCGTACATCCACACCGGCTTGAGTGGCCACTTCAGTGAACGTCCCATCGCCGTTGTTGCGGTACAACTCGGACGGGTCCATTGCCTCAGGTGTCGTTTCATTTCCGATGAACAGATCGAGATCACCATCCTGATCGTAATCGGCCCAGTCTGCGGATTTGGTGGGAGCCCAGACTTTTGCCAGGCCGACATCAAAGGTCACATCGGTAAACGTCCCATCTCCATTATTCTGCAGCAGGGAATTGGGATGGAGCCCTGCATTTTTCTGCCAGGCTCCCCTCAGGATGAACACATCCATGAAGCCATCATTGTTGTAGTCTACCTGCAGGGCATTGAGCCCACCGAGAATTCCCGTCAGGCCCGCTTCATTGGTGACATCGAGCAGCTTTCCAGAACTTGCATTCCGAAAGAATTTGGATTGCCCGCGTGGATCAAAGGTTGTGGTGAACATATCCAGCATACCATCGTTGTCGAAATCATCTGAGATCGCTCCGCCACACAGGTTTTCCGTCTGCAGATGCAGCTGGGGAAGTACATTTTTGAAAACGGGAAACGTCTCTGTCGACTGAAAGAAATCCTGGGACACCCGATATTGTTCCGGAACACTTTCCGGATACTCCCCCAGCGTCATCGCTGCCAGATTCAGCAGCCAGCGTGCGGGGGCATCAATAGCGTACTGCTGTTCGGGAAGTCCGGAGGGATGATCCAATACATCCAGAAAGTAACGCATGGCCGCCTGGGAGCCTGCTTTACGGGTATGAATGCCTTCTCCCTTGATGGGCAGAATGCAGCTGTCGGAGTTGTTGGTGGCACAGCAGTTTTCGGTTTCAGCCAGACGGAGATGGGCCACCCCCTGATAGAAGCGGATCTGATTCAGGTCCGCACGAGGAGCGTGAATCTGCATGGCAATCTCATTGGAAATCTGCAGGCTTTCAATCCCCTTTTGCAACTGGTTGAGACTCAGCCGGGACATTCCCTGCTGAAAATAGAGGTAGCACAACTCCGGAGTCGGCAAGGATCCCTGGGAATTGATCCGGGCAGTAATCCCATCGGCCTGATTCCCCAGCGTGAGGTGTGTATCAAGTGTTTCCTCGGCAATGCGTTTCAGGACCGCCACCATTCTGGCATGACTGTCCAATGAGGCTTCATCGATCTGTGACTGGGGATCAGGCGTGGCGACCTGAGAAGCAGGTGGTTTCCTGCTGCACCCCGCGTCAAAGCAGAGCAGGAAGAACAGGAAGAAGAACCCCGCTCTTCTCCTTGTCCACCTGGAAGATGGCCGACACCGTAACAGGTAGAAATGAAATGACCGCAACATCTGGCCGTTCTCTGAATGAAACATCATGAAATGAATCAGTTCTTCTACGCACACTTTACCCGCCCAGACACCATTCTACACTCCCGAACCCCGCAGGAGTGAAGCCGTCCACCCGATTCCTGTGTACCGGGCTCCTCACAGCAAAGTTTCCAGACCAGTTCCAGGTGTCAGGAGATTCCCAAAGCAGACTCAAGACGAGACAGGTTGTGCAAAAGCAGGGCAGTCGAAAATGAAACTGTCGCAAGGAAGCCGTAAGGCCAGCAGAGGCCTAAAGAAGAGAAAAAAGAAAGCCCGCTTAGGCAAGGTGCCGAAGCGGGCTTCAAGTGGAGGATAGGGGACTCGAACCCCTGACCTTTTGGCTGCCAGCCAAACGCTCTCCCAGCTGAGCTAATCCCCCTGGGTGGTCGGCATTATGTACGATTTGATGGGAAATGCCAATCGTTCTGGCGGATGTTTTTTGTCAGTCTGCCGGAAACGGATCACTATCTATGGATTCAGAGATTTCCTGACCGGAAAGGTTCGGGTCGCTATCGCTGGCGGCCTGATTTTTTTATGATTCCACGGTAAGTCCCCGGGGCTGCTGACCCCGTATCGTGATTTACGCTGATCGTTATCGTCAATGTCCGAGGCCATCCGCCAGACCAAAACTCATCTGCAACAGTTATTGTCCCAGTTTGGGATCAATCCTCGCACGGACCTCGGTCAGAATTATCTCATCGATCTGAATATCGTTGAGTATGTCGTTGAGCAGGCCATGCTCACCCCCAAAGATGTGGTGCTGGAAGTGGGGACCGGGACCGGTGGCATGACCGCTTTCATGACTCAGCAGGCCGCTCACGTGATTTCGGTAGATGTTGATCGGAACATGCATGCCCTGGCCAAGGCCCAGCTGGGGGAGCGGGAAAATCTGACCCTGCTGCTGGAAGATGCCCTGCACAATAAGAACCGCTTTTCCCAGGTCGTGCTGGATGAAATCCACAAGCAGCTGGCAGTAGATCCCGCTAGGCGTCTGAAGCTTGTGGCCAACCTGCCCTATAATATTGCCACACCGGTGGTATCAAACCTGGTGGCAACCGACCTGCCGTGGGAGCGGATGGTGGTCACGATTCAGCTGGAACTGGGACTGCGAATGCAGGCCAAGCCCCGCAAGAGCACCTATGGTTCGCTTTCGGTGTGGCTGCAGTCGCAGTGCTACGTGAAACTGCTGAAACGTCTCCCTCCTTCGGTCTTCTGGCCCCGCCCCAAGGTGAACTCGGCAATTGTCCGGATTGTGCCCAATCCACGTGGGCGGGATTCGATTCACGACCGGGCCTTTTTTCATGACTTCCTGCGGCGACTGTTTCATCAGCGGAGAAAAATGCTGCGGGGCGTGCTGGTGGGGATGTATCGCAAGCAGGTCGACAAGCCGGTCCTGGACGCCATCCTGGAAGAGATGAAAATCGAACCCTCTGCCCGGGCCGAGGAGTTACCACCCAAAACGCTGGTCGAACTGTCGAATCAGATCCAGCAGAAGATTGCCGAGAGCACGAAGTAAGGCCCTTCTGATCTGGCCACCTGACTGACAACCGACCCGAAAGAAATTGAACACCTGTTCCGAGACCTCAGAAGTTGGAAGAGAGAAACCGATGCAAGATCGCATAGTGACCGAAGGTATCACGTTTGACGATGTGCTCCTGGTTCCCGCTTACAGCGAAGTGATGCCGGACGCCGTCGATATTTCCTCCAAACTGACCCGTAACATCACGCTGAGCGTGCCGATTCTGTCCAGCCCGATGGACACGGTCACCGAAAGCGAAATGGCAATCGCGATGGCTCAGGAAGGGGGCATCGGGATCATCCACAAGAATATGGAGCGGGAGCAGCAGGCCCTGGAAGTGGACCGGGTGAAGCGTTCCGAGCACGGCGTGATTGTCGATCCGGTCACGCTCCCACCGGATGCCACGGTGGCCCAGGCCCGGAAATTGATGGACGAGCGGAACGTGGGCGGGGTGCCGATCACGGAAAATGGGCAATTGAAGGGGATTTTAACACGTCGGGACCTGCGATTTCTGGACTCGGATGAGACCCGGATTTCCGAGGTTATGACCAAAGATAACCTTGTAACAGCGGCAGAAACGACGGATTTGAAGGAAGCGGAGCGGATTCTCCGGATAAATAAAGTAGAGAAACTTTTACTGGTAAACGACCGATACGAATTAAAGGGATTAATCACGATCAAGGACATCGATAAAAATCTGCAGTATCCGCGCGCCTCGAAGGATCAACGGGGGCGTCTGCGGGTAGGAGCAGCGGTCGGTGTTTATGACTTTGAGCGTGTGGGGGGACTGATCGAGAAGGGGGTCGACGTTCTGGTTGTCGATTCCGCTCACGGCCATTCTTCCAACATTCTGGAAACAGTTCGAGAAATCAAACGGCAATGGGAAATTGACGTCATTGCCGGAAACGTGGCGACAAAAGAAGGTGCCAGAGCACTGCTCGATGCGGGCGTGGATGCGGTCAAGGTGGGGATTGGTCCGGGAAGTATTTGCACCACGCGAATCATTTCCGGAGTTGGTGTACCCCAGTTGACTGCCATCAGCGATGCGGCGAAGGCAGTGGAAGGGACTGACGTCACGATCATCGGGGACGGGGGGATTCGATACAGCGGAGATATCACCAAAGCAATCGCGGCCGGTGCTCACAACGTAATGCTGGGGGGACTGCTGGCCGGTCTGGATGAAAGTCCAGGCGAAATGATTCTGTACCAGGGGCGATCCTTCAAACGGTATCGCGGGATGGGATCAATGGGCGCGATGGTGAAAGGAAGCAGCGATCGATATCGACAGTCTCTGGTGGATGAAGAGGGGAAAAAGAAGTCTACACGCAAGCTCGTGCCGGAAGGTGTTGAGGGGCGTGTGGCTTACAAGGGACATTTGAGTCACTTTCTGTATCAACTGGTGGGGGGATTGCGAGCCGGGATGGGATACCTGGGTGTGCAATCAATTGAGGCCCTGCGGACAGAAGCGAAGTTTATCAAGATTTCCGCGGCGACGGTGAGGGAGAACCATCCGCATGATATCGCGATTACACAAGAAGCACCCAACTACACCGCCGAGCATTCGCCGGGCGAGATCAAGTAGTCGGGTCGTGATCGGGCTGGTATTGATGGTCCTGATGGTGATTGCGGGAATGCAATGGGCCACCGCTGCCGGAGACAGTCCCCTGCAGCGTCTCAAGGACCGCTCCGCCGAAACACGCTGGAAATCTTTACGCGAACGGATGTCAGACCGCCGTGAAAGCCGGATCGAACGGCGTGAACGTCGCAAGACCGGCAGCGATGAACCGGAAGCTGAGGCAATTCCCGAGGAAGCTCCGTTGAGTGAACCGGTCGATTCCTCCGCCAAGGTTCTGCCAACTCCTACTCCACCCGGATTTGGACATCCCGTTCCTCCCGCTCGCAGTGTGCCCACGAAGCCATCTCCTGCGATTCTGCTGCCTGAGCCTACACCCACACGGATTCCGGCCCAGGACAAAATCGCAAAGCCGGATGTTCCGGCCGTTCCGGCTGCACCCCGGTTGACTCCTCCAGTCGAGGCCAAACCATTACTCGTGCCACCTTCGGTTCAATCCACACCCACTTCCACAAAAGGGGAGTCGAGCGGGATTCAAACAAGACCGGTCACGATGAGTTTGCCGCTGACTGTGCCCGGGGATGTCAAACCGGATGCACCCGAATTGAAACCGCTGGAAGTGATTCCGGTCCCTTCCAATACGCCGGAGCAGCCGGAGCTGAATCCTTTGGAGAATGTCGAGACATCGAGCAGAAGAAAGATCTTCAGCGACGAGATCAAGCCGATCAGCGCGATCGATCCATTTGCCACTTATGAACCAGATGCCTCCATCCGGGAGACCGATCCGGCCAGACATCTCTGCCCGGTGCCGGAACACATGGTAGCCCTGGGGCAGGTGACGAATTCCCGCTGTCCGGAGATTTCGGGTATCCCCGATCAGGATGACAGCTACGTGCGGAATTTTGCTCACCTGGACTACTGCTGGGCGGCCTCAAGCATCAATTACTTCCCGCTCTACTTCGAAGATCCCCGGGCCGAACGCTACGGTCATCTGCATCACCCACTGGTGCAGCCATTCGCCTCCGTGGGTCGCTTCAACTGGCAACTGATTGGTCTGCCTTATCAGATGGCAATCAATCCCGTGGCCAAGTGCGTCTATCCCCTGGGCTACTTCCGCCCCGGCGATTGCGATGCCCCCAAGCTGTACCATCAGGTTCCGCTCAGCCTGGAGGCAGCTTTCATCACCGCCGAAGTCTACACGGGACTGTTCTTCATCTTCCCGTAACCGACTTCAAAATCGGATAACCTGACAACGAGCCGCCAGGCACCCGCCGCGGCTCCGCCCTGGTTGCTGGTAAGAACGGAAATATGTGCCACGGCTCTGTGAGCCGTGATGAGGCGTTTGGTGATGTTGATGGATTAGAAGTTCAGCCTGCTTGATCTGCTGACGTATTCCCAGCAAGGCACCTTGCCTACTCCTTGATTTCGGGCGGTTGATAAGTGCAACTGAGTTTTACCTCATTCTCTCCCTGCAACAGGCAGAAGTGAACTTCCCGGGACATGGTTTCATTTGGCTTCAGGGCAGTGCATTTGTCTTTTGGGGCACAATAAACGATCACACAGCCACCATCTTCGAAATTGAGATCGAACCATTGAGCAGGATCAACAGTCAGATTCTTTGACGAAATGTTCGTTACCGAGACATTACATTCGACCATTTCGTAGACATGGAATGATTTGGGCAGTCCCAGGACTTCAAGTTTTACTGGCTGATCATCGGTATCATACACCAGCTTTACTTTCAACTCTCGTTCCTTTCGAGGCAGGATGCATTGAAAGCCTTTATCAGTGATGGTGTACGCGTAAAACCAGTTCCTGGAATCTCCTGGCAAACTTTGCAGTCGATCCTTAGGGCGCCCCCAAAATCCTTCATACCCTCGAAATGCCACATCAATGGCTCCATCTCCGTCTACATCCTCCAGCAGTAACTCTTGAACTTCTGTCCGGGTGCAGGTCCAGCAGGACGCCGAATCAACAACCCGTTTACCCACCATCAACAGAGCCATCCTCAAGAAGACACCTGGGATACAAGTGTGACGAGAGTTGAGGAATACGATATCAGCATCATTCCCTTCTTTGGTTTTCACTGGTAACCGAACAGGGAGCCTCTCCCTGGTTTCTTCGAAATCAAGGCAGTAGTCGATTTCTAGCCGAGCCGCTTTGGCACGTCGATCATCCAGAGGAAGGCCATCCAGCAGTTCCTGCTTTGTAACCGTAGAAAGCTGCTCATGTTGTTCAGGCAGCGGCTCGCTGGCGGAAAGTGAGAGACAACTCCAGAAGACGAGCAGCCATGCAATTGGGAGAACCTTCATGGTGAATCCTTTAATTAAGGCAGGCCGAGAAAGGTGGCTGCAGCAGCGTGAATCCCACCTTCACTTTCAACCCGATACTCATGGTGGGTTTCACTTCGTTTCACCCCCCTACATGCAAAAAGCAATCGTTTGCCGGGACGCGGCAATCGATATTGATTCCAGAATTCCGCTCGTCCCGTCGTCCCGTCGTCCCGTCGTCCCGTCGTCCCGTCGTTCCGTCGTTCCGTCGTTCCGTTGAGACGGATAGTTATACGAAACGATTTAGTGTTTCCATTCGTAAATCCAGACCATCCCTGACTCCCGATTCACAAGAACAATATGTCCCCGATGCCAGTCAGAATCCGACATCGATGCCTTTTGGGAAAAATACAACTCCCCGGAATGCTTAGGAAGTGACCACGCCGAACTTGCGATCTCAGTGGTTATCGGGCACTCAGTCCACTCGTGTGGGGAGTTCTCTACAAGTGAACGAAGTGTGGCTGGAGGCAAACGAGCAATCAGAGTGTAATCGCCGTCATTCTTGAATCCACAATGCGTGTTAGAGTTTATCAATACATCCGCTCCCTCAGGGAGTCGCCAACCGGTAAGTTCGGAAAAAGCACTGGATGGATCAATGTCTTCGGGTTCGTCGTTTCCATCGAATGGATTTAGCAGAAACGCCGTAACGCTGAACACGATAAGGCATAACGGCACGAACACGGCAGCCATTACCAAGACCGCGTACATCCAACGCAACCAAGTTCGCCGACCATATGAATGGTTCACGATTTTCGTCATATCATTTGCCATATCACATAACTTGTCTGCACAAGGCCGGTGCAGCAACGCGAACCCCACCATCTCATTCACCCCGATAGCTGTGTAGGTCAACAAAAATGTGTGCCACGGCTCTGTGAGCCGTGTCGAGGATTTTGGTGACGTTGTT
>JAGQQT010001030.1 GCA_020426065.1 Planctomycetaceae bacterium
CTCTTTGGTCGGAATCTCCAGCTTCGGCTCATCCGCTCCATTGAAAAATGAAAACAGTTGATAAAACTCCCGCTGCGAAAACGGATCGTACTTGTGATCGTGACATTGCGCACATCCCAGCGTTAATCCCAGAAAGACGGCCGAGGTCGTCGAGACCCGGTCCACGATCGATTCGACCCGAAACTGCTCGTCATCCGTCCCCCCCTCTTCATTCACCAGCGTATTCCGGTGAAATCCGGTCGCGATCTTCTGCGACAAATTGGCTCCCGGCAGCATGTCCCCGGCGATCTGCTCGATCGTGAATTGATCGAACGGCATGTCCTGATTCAGCGCGTCGATCACCCACTCCCGATATTTCCAGATCTCCCGGGCGCTGTCGATCGTGAACCCGTTCGAATCCGCATATCGCGCCAGATCGAGCCATTGTCGTCCCAGATGCTCCCCATAATGCACCGACCCCAGCAGTCGGTCGACCGCCCGCTCGTAGGCACCCGCCTCACCGTCGTTCAGAAATGCATCCATCTCCTCGATGGTAGGAGGCAGACCGGTCAGATCGAGACTCACCCGTCGCAGCAAAGTTTCCCGA
>JAGQQT010001031.1 GCA_020426065.1 Planctomycetaceae bacterium
TGTTTGTGTTGGAGTCGTATTTCAAGGCCCAGAGTTTGCCGCTGACATAATCGCCGTAGAGATACATTCCGTCGAGTTCGGGGAGATCCTTGCCGCGATAGACGTTTCCGCCGGTGATCGACTTGCCGATGTCGTGGTGGTATTCCCAGATGGGATCGATCATGCCTGCGGGAGTCGGGGTGTCGGGACGCTGGGGCTGGTCTTTGGGAGTGAAGAGGTGTTTTCCTTCCCGGTCCTTCCAGCCGTAGTTGCCACCTTTGGTGACGATGTTGATTTCTTCCCAGAGATCCTGACCGACGTCTGCAGCCCAGAGTTGACCGGTTTTTCGATCGAAGGAGTGACGCCAGATGTTTCGGACACCGTAGGCCCAGATTTCACCGCGAGCGTTCGGGCGATTGGCGAAAGGATTGTCGGCGGGGATCGAGTAGTTGGTCTTGCCGTCCGCTGCGGGGTGGTGGACGTCGATCCGGAGGATTTTCCCGAGGAGGGTATTGAGGTTTTGTCCGTTGCCCATGGGGTCGCCGCCGGCACCGCCGTCACCGAGACCGACATAGAGGTATCCATCGGGGCCGAAGGCCAGAGTTC
>JAGQQT010001032.1 GCA_020426065.1 Planctomycetaceae bacterium
CTGGCACACCGCGTGGTACAAGGTTATGGCAAAGTGGTTCGGCTAGCGGTTACGTAGCGTAGGCTGCCAGCCTGCGTAACCTGCCGGACCGTCAGGTCCAGCCCTGAGTTTCACGCGCAAGTGCTTCAGGAAAAGAGCACGAAGAGCACGAAGTGGGAGAGGGTGAATTATTGAGATCAGCTATTTCATCCCGAGCTACCGCCGAGGTCAGGTAGGCACGCAGTTCTCTTTCTCATTCTGTTCTACATCCATTGTCTTCGTGCTCTTCGTGTCCTTCGTGGTTAGTTTTAGCCGCTGTTTTGGCAACCGTTGAGCGCAGGCTGCGACGCTGAGCTACGGCATGCTACTTTCGATCAATCAACAAATTCCGGCCGCGGCCACCATCGAGCGAATCGTTGCCGCGTCCGGAACGCAACACATCGTCGCCGCGATTTCCAAACAGCTTGTCGTCTCCTTGTCCGCCGCGCAGCACGTCACTTCCCGCGTTGCCCCAAATCGAGTCGTCACCCTCGTTGCCTCGCAAATCATCGTTGCCTTCGTCACCGCGCAGTTCATCGTCGCCTGCCCCACCGGAAAGAAAGTCAT
>JAGQQT010001033.1 GCA_020426065.1 Planctomycetaceae bacterium
TGAACCTGACTGAAGCGTGTCAGAGTTCAGAGCAATTCGAAAATCAATTGACTTCTCTCACTTCATCTGGAAATCCAATTTTGGGTGCCACTGGCTTCGCCAGTGTTTCATTCCTCAAAATTCATTGCACTGGCAAAGCCAGTGGCACCCATTTCACTCAAGTGTCAATTGTTTATCTGCACTGCAGAAAAAATTTAGCGTACCTGCCACAGATGGGAGTCGCTGCGGAAATAGATCGCACCATTGGCGGCGGCAGGAGCGGCGAGAATGGTTTCGCCAAACTCATGAGTGGCCACAACGTTTCCAGCCTCTTCCGTCAGTTCCACAACCTGGGCTCCCCCTTCCTCGTTGACTGCATACAATCGATTTCCGGAAATAATGGGAGTCGCACTGAATTTCCCGGAAAGGCGGCACTGCCAGAGCCGTTCACCAGATTCCAGAGAGGCACAACTCAGCACGCCCGCACCGTTGATCACATACGCAAAACGGTCGGTCACGAGTGGGCTGGCCGTAGCTGGAGCCAGCTGTCCTACCTGCCACTGGATTTGCGGCATCTCGCTGGTCGACTTATCGATTGTCATT
>JAGQQT010001034.1 GCA_020426065.1 Planctomycetaceae bacterium
CTCGGCGCTTGAGATTGGCTTGGAACTCGAACGACTGGCCCAAGCTGTTGACAATCAGGACCTTGTTGGACTCAAAGCAATGGCGAACCATCTGGCCGCCAATGCCCAGAAGAACGGCGTTCCTGAGATCGCTGCCAAAGCCATGGAACTCGAAACCGCCGTCAACCAGAACAGTGATCTGCTCGGAATCTTGCGTTCCGCCAGCGAACTTCTGGACTTCTGCCGGGCAAGCCAACTCGCCGTATTGGAGCCGGAAGAATCCGCTTCCACGTAGGGTAGCTCAACAGCCTGTCTCGAACCTTTAGGTGCAAGAGCCAGGCAAACCCAACACAGCCTGTCCTGAAACCCTGAGGCTTTCGATTCCAAACGACGCCGAACTCAGAACTTGATTTGCTTTCTAGGCATGGCTGAATGAGAATGGAGGGTTCCACGAATCCGATTGCAACCTCGCAGGTGAATCCATGCGATTTCAGAAAGAAACAACTCCTCCGCCTTACCTGAACCGGCGCGATCAGTACCGGATGTTGGGGATGGTCTCTTTGCTGATGCTGATTGTGCTTGGGATCCACTACACCAGCAATC
>JAGQQT010001035.1 GCA_020426065.1 Planctomycetaceae bacterium
GACCAATTGCCGGAAGATCCAGGGGTTTGCGAGGGCACCACGTCCTATTGAAATTCCGTGACAGCCGGTTTCTTCGAACATCCGTTTGGCATCCGCAACAGTGCGGATATCGCCGTTGCCGATGACAGGGATTTTTTCGACTGCCTCGACGACTTTCCGGATTCCGCTCCGGTCAACGGTGCCGGAAAACCCCTGAGCGCGGGTGCGACCGTGAATGGCGACGGCGGCGACTCCGACCTGTTCGAACTCCCGAGCGAACTTGGGGGCGGTGATGTTCTCGCTGTCCCAGCCGAGCCGCATTTTGACGGTGACGGGGATCTTTACTCCCTCGACGACGGTGCGGACGAGTTCGACCGATTGATCGGCCTTGCACATGAGGCTGGCTCCCGCACCTCCTTTGGTGATGCGATCGACGGGGCAGCCCATATTGATATCGACCGAATGGACGCCTCGGGCTTCGAGGAACTGCGCGGCTTCGCGCATGATGTTCGGTTCGGCTCCAAAGATCTGTACGGACAGGGGAGTATCTTCCGGACAAGTGGCGATCAGTTCGCGCGTACGGCGGCTTCCCGCAAG
>JAGQQT010001036.1 GCA_020426065.1 Planctomycetaceae bacterium
GGCGAGGAAGTCGTGATCGTCGGGATTGACGAGTGAACGGAACGGTGTCGAAGCCTCTGCCATTTGCACCAGGGTCGCATAATCGAGCGATTTGCCTTTCCGCTCAAAGCTGCGGCGGCATTCCTGAACGAGCCACAACCCCATGATGTTCTTCAACAGCCGATAGGTCCCGTCCACTCCCCCTTCGTTGGTGACGTTCAGTTCGAGCGCCCGGGGAGTCAGGACGGCGCTGCGGACTTCGACTCCCATCAGGGACCATGTTCCGGAACTGATGTACGCCCAGCCGCTCGTGCCCGTCAGTTGAGTGGGGACGCCCACGACGGCGGAACCGGTGTCGTGAGTCGCGGGAGCGACGACATCAATATTGGGAACGCCGTGCTGCTTGACGATATGCGGGCGGAGTTTGCCAAGATTCGTCCCCGGAGAGACGACTTCGCCGAACATATCGGTTGAGAGGTCCAGCTTTTCCAGAAGGTCGTATGCCCAGGTTCCGGTCTGTGCATTGAAGAACTGCGTGGTGGTGGCGTTCGTGAATTCAACGACCTCGCTTCCGGACATGAGCCAGTGGAAGAGGTC
>JAGQQT010001037.1 GCA_020426065.1 Planctomycetaceae bacterium
TTCCGCTGCGTGATCTCCGGGATTTTCTGAATCACCTGGCTTTGCAGCAGCAGTCTGTCCGGATCTGGACACCAGAACGGGTCCAGCAGGATTTGGAGCAGCTTTTCGATGCCATCCAGCGGCTGACGGGCGCACAGGGAATGGGGGTTTACGACGCCACTTCTCCCACTCCTTTCCGTTTGCGACTGGTTCAGGGAGAACGTTGCCTTGGAGAACCCGATCCGGTCTGGCTGGATGCTGTATTGAAGCGGAATCAGGGAGTCTGGATTGAAAATTCACCGGCAGAAGGCTGGAATGAACTGATGATTCCGCTGCCGGGTCAGGCTGGTCAGAACGCTGACTTTCTGGTCCGGCTGACAAGTCGCAAACTGCAGGACCAGGATCTGCTCCTGGCTCAGACCGGATTGCAGTGGGTTTATTCGCAGATTCTGCAGCTCCGTCAGACGATCATCCATCAGGCACCGGTTCTGCTTGATGAAATGCTCGAACGGCAGGGTCTGGCAGGATTCTCGTGGCAGGATTTGAACAGTTCAGAAGGTCCCCTCGTAAAAACCTGGGACAACTGGTGCCGGG
>JAGQQT010001038.1 GCA_020426065.1 Planctomycetaceae bacterium
GGTGCCGGTCAAACTGACACGTCGCAGCGCAGTTTCCAGTTATCATCTTTCGTTACATGAAGACGAGGTGCGTTTTAATGCAACATTGATTCAATTGCTTAAGAAGGATTTCGATCTAGACCTGACGGAGTATGAAACGTGCTTGCCGCAAGATGAGAAGGGTGTGGACGTACCCAAGATCATGTCGCGCATTCGTCAGGTTGTGCGCGATATGCCCGGTTTTGAAGTGGTCGACGAGCTTGCATTGGCTACTTTCTCGTTTGCCAAGTATCTGATGTGGAAGGATCTGGTCGATCGACTTGGTCAGTTGGAACAGAATCCGGTTGTGCATCACTTGGTGCGCAATCCAGACCTATCTTATCGATCTGAATCCCGCTCGCTGATTCCTGTAAGTGAACGTATCGATGTGGATTTTGAACCGTCAGATCTAGTCCATCCGTTGCCTGCAGATTCATCGCAATTGGCCGCCGTGATGGCGGCAGCAGAAGGTCATGATTTTGTGCTGATTGGGCCGCCCGGCACAGGTAAAAGTCAGACGATCGCCAATATGATCGCTCAGTGTCTGGCGGAGA
>JAGQQT010001039.1 GCA_020426065.1 Planctomycetaceae bacterium
TTTCCAGCGAGTTCAACAGGATGGTACGGGAGGCAATTTCTTCCAGTGTCCGGAGAAACGCTTCTGACTGGGACTGGTAATCCCAGGGAGAACGAATAACCACGGCTTCAAACTGGTTCCAGTTCACATTCCGGGAATGCCAGGAGACTTCTGAGACACTCCACCCCAGTTGAGCAAGTGGAGGAATGGCGAGGTGATCGTAACAGACGAAGTCTGCCAGAGAATCCATCGTGAGAAAGGCAACACGTTTCATAGAGTCCATCTGGCTGGAAGCGGAACCGAATCAGGAGTCCCTGCAGTTCATTGGTTTCTTTTCGGGAGGAACTCAAAAGACATCCACAACCACTGGACCGATCACATCCATCCTGGGTTCAATGCCCAGTCCGGGAGCGGTGGAGGCGGTCATAAATCCCGCATCGCGTTTTGGTGCTCCGGTGGCATTGCTGACCGTCACATAACTGTTGAAATCCGTGCTGGTAAATCGGAATTCCTCAGGTGTGCTGTGAGCCAGATGGGAGATTGCAGCCGTGGTAATATCTCCACCCCAACTGTCTTCGAGCGTCATGGCGAT
>JAGQQT010000103.1 GCA_020426065.1 Planctomycetaceae bacterium
TACGATCAGACCCTGCCACTGCTGATCGAAGACTGGCGATCCCGCTGGGACGATGACTTCTCCTTCTACTTTGTCCAGCTGGCCAACTTCCGTGCTCCCTCCACGGAGCCAGGAAATAACGATCCCTGGCCGTTGTTGCAGGATCGCATGAGACTGGTTCTGGAAACCACACCGAAAACCGGCATGGCCATCATCAACGATGTCGGTGAAGCCAACGATATTCATCCGAAGAACAAGCACGATGTTGGCGAGCGGCTCGCATTGTGGGCTCTGGCGAAAGATTATCACCAGAAAATCGTCTACTCTGGTCCGCTCTACCTGTCCGATGTCCCCAGGGGGAACCAGGTCACGGTCAAATTTGACCATGTCGGAACCGGCTTGAAGACCCGGGATGGTGGAGAACTGGCTCGCTTTGAAATTGCCGGTCAGGATCAGGTCTGGCACTGGGCCACCGCCAGAATCACTGGCAAAGATACCGTCTCAGTCAGTTGCCCCGAAGTTGCGCAACCCGTAGCTGTGCGTTATGCCTGGGCGAGTAATCCGGAAGGGGCGAATCTGGTCAACAGCGAAGGCCTGCCCGCCTCCGTTTTCCGCACCGACAACTGGGATGATGTGGAATCCCAGGCTGATCTCGCATCCTTGAAACTGCAGGAAGAACGCGGAAAACTGGCAGCAGAAATCAAGGAAATTGTCGCAAAGCGGAACCAGGCAGAGCCAGGCAGCGAAGAGTTTAATGCTTTGACCGCAAGGCAGCGTGAACTCATGGCACGTTTCAGGGCGATGGTAAATCCCAAGCCATAATGATCCAGCATTGATCTCACGAGGATAGTTCTTCGTGAGATCAATGGAGTGGCAGCAACTGGCAGGGACTATCATCCGCATGGATGCGGTAGTTGCCATAGCGCAGGCTGTAATGATCGTTAAACCAGTCCGCCCGTTCCTGATCAAACCCGGTGAGGACTTCTACGGATGTTGACAGGAGTTTTCCTGTCAAGGACTGATCCGATTTCAGTTCTCCATCTTCAGCAATCAGTTTTCCAGCTTTGTAAACAAAGCGAGGTCGCTGGAACATTGCGGTGATATTCTCATCAGGCTGCAGAATGGTAATGTCTGCGACGGCCCCAAGACCGAGATGACCTCGATCTACCATGCCGAGAATTCGTGCCGGTGCGGCCCGGGTAATGATTGCAATTTCTTCCAGCGTATATTCGCGACTGATTTCGGCCAGGGCGGAACGTTCCCGCAATGATTCCGGCATCCGAGCCAGCATTGCCTGCCGGAAGGAGGCATCCATCAACAGATGAATCATCTCCGGATAGCGGGCAAATGCTCCTCCGTTGGGATGATCGCTGCTCATGGCGATCCGCCAAGGATCCGGCATCCGCAGGTACCATTCCAGACCGATGGCCCATTGAACCGCATGCACGAGCTGGCGGTAAGGTCGGAACTTACCGGGTATCACACCGCAGCTGGCTTCCTGCTCGGTATCGGAAGTAAACCATTTCCCTCCAGTGAGACGGCGCAGATGTTCGGCAAACGGGGCATCACCCGTAATGGTCATGGCCTCACCCGGCAGAATATGTCCCACATCGACCGTCAGCTCCGGATGCTGGACAACATATTCGACCAGTGGCTCCACCTCTGAGGCAAACGAGCCGGGATCGTTGGGATCTCCGCCGTAACTGTGAAACTGGATATGGGCAAAGTGGGCCCGCTGACCCTGCAGGGCCTGCATCGTTTCCAGAGTGATCCTGGCATTCCCCGGATACCCCAGGTTATTACTGTGAATATGCAGTGGATGCGGCAAGGCGAGATGGTCTACTGCCGTGGAAAGCGAGTTCAGAATCTGTCGGGGAGTGACGCCAAAGTGCTCTGTTTTTTCATCGAGAGAAGAAAGTGCCCTGCGCGTTTCCTGCTTCCAGTTTTCAACGCCTCCCGGGTTCACAATCTTCACACCATACGCATGCACGGCGGACATCATCCAGGAAACATAAGCATTGATCGCCTCCTGATTTCCAGTGCGGATGTGATCAAGGATGTAATGATTATTCCCGAACAGGGAGAGAAATCCCTTGTCGATGAGAGGAGTTCGGGAAAACTCGCAGTGGGCCAGCCGGGCAGTCAATCCGGGAATCGCCGCATCAATTGCCGTGGTATAACCCAGAGCGGCAAACAGTTTTCCAGTCGCGATGCAACTCGGGACAATCGGAGATTCTCGTAATTTTGCAGAGGATCGCCTGCGGCCCGCTGAACCTGCCAGAAACTGGCGGGCATGATTCACCTTGGAACCTGCGATATGGCAGTGCATATCAATCCCACCCGGCAGCAGAACTGTTCCGGTTACATCCACATTAACCAGGTCAGGGGGAACATTCGCCGGTGCGGAAATGATGCGACCATCACGAAACCAGAGGTCCGCGATTTCATTTCGCCGATGTTTGGGATCCAGAATGGTCCCACCCGATAAACGGTAAGTCGTCATAAGGTCTGAATGAATAGAATCATCAATTGGATTGGTTACTGCCGGATGCTGGAATGTTTGCGGGTGCAGGTGTTCCCGGTTTGGCATCCGCATCCTGGTCGGGATTCAAATGATCGGTATTAAGCACCATAATCTTTTGCCAGATCTTTCGCGACAGTCCGGACGTGAGAGACTCCAGCTCATTCACCGACCCGACCGCCTGGGCGTCAGGAAACTGCTCGACATACATGGCTCCAACTTTTCCGGCCAGTGAAAGCATTTCCGTGCAATAATCGAGGTACCGTCCCAACTCGAAGCGGGTGTACTGCCTTTTGGGAGAAGATGCGGTATCTGGCCCTTCAGTGTGGTTGAGCAGTCGTTCGGGGTCTTTGGTCAGCTGATGCATATCGATCACATGGGCAATCGAACGTAATCGATGAATGGCAGTAAGAGCCCTGCGGCGTTTAAACCGGCCTTCGACCGTCACCAGAAACAGAATCGCCGCTCCGATCAGAACCAGATCATTGAACGCCGCCTCCAGGACCGAAATCAATTCCACCCCTTTCGGAATTCCCTGTGTCCAGTCAAGCAGTTGGAAGCCCAGGGCCGCGACTCCCAGAATTGTGAGAATAATCAGGTAAGTGACAATCCTCAGTCCCCACATGGGTCGGGCGATCGCGTTTGATGTTTTGCGGGCATCGCGGGCAATGCGATGCAGTTCTTCACAGACACTGACCAGCCCGGCATCGGGAAATCGCTCCTGAATCCGGTTTTTCAACTGCGTCAGCGTTTCCAGAATCCGTTCCGGATTGAGATGATCGTAGTTATTCTGCTCGCCTGAGTTTTGCTGTGTCATTCCAGCCCGGATTTCATTAAAACTGTTTGCTGAAACAGGGAGGCTGAAGAGCCCCGGTTCGATTCCTCTGAAGAAATGTTAACAGGTCTGTGTTGTCCTGGTAACGGAAACAGCCCGGGAAAGGATCATGATGAGAGTCAGAAACTGGAAATTGGCCTGCGTACTGCTGAGTGGGCTCCTCATTTTATCAGAAAGCGGCTCCGTATCGGCTGCGGATCCTTTTGAGAAAGAGCGGGCTTACCTCGTTTCCGAGTATGTCCAGAAAGAAGGCGTTTCCGATCCCCGCGTGCTGGAAGCGATGCGAAATACCCAGCGTCATCTGTTTGTTCCCGGAAGCCTGCGCGATAAGGCCTATACCGATCAGGCTCTGCCAATCGGCTATGGCCAGACGATCTCGCCGCCGTTTATTGTCGCTTACATGACGGAGATGCTCTCCCCTCAACCGACCGACCGCGTGCTGGAAATTGGAACCGGCAGTGGGTACCAGGCAGCGGTGCTGTCTCCCCTGGTGGAATCTGTTTACACCATCGAAATCGTCGAACCTCTGGGACGCCGGGCTGCCAGTGTCCTGGAACGACTGGGATATGACAATGTCCATGCCAAAGTGGGAGATGGTTTTCAGGGCTGGCCGGAACATGCCCCGTTCGACAAGATTATCGTTACCTGCTCCCCTGAGAATGTGCCTCTACCGCTGATTGACCAGCTCAAGGAAGGCGGAAAAATGATCATTCCGCTGGGAGAGCGTTATCAGCAGGTCTTCTACCTGATGGAGAAACAGAACGGAAAACTTCAGGCCCGCCCTTTGCAGCCGACTCTGTTTGTCCCCATGACCGGGCTCTCTGAAGAGAAACGTCAGGTCAAACCGGATCCACTTAATCCTGGAATCGTTAACGGGAGTTTTGAGACGGATGAAAACGGGGATGGATTCCTGGATGGATTTCACTATCAACGGCGGTTGACCCAGATGGAAGGTGGCGCTCCGGACGGAAAATACTTTATCGTATTTGAGTGCGATCAGCCCGGACAGATTGCCCACATGCTGCAGGGTTTCGCAGTTGATGGCCGGGAGGTCAAGAGCCTGCGGGTTCGGCTGGATGTCAAACTGGAGGACTGGCGTCCCGGTGCATCGCTCCAGCAGCGTCCCGGACTTGTGATCCATTTTTACGACGAACAGCGCCGGCCGATTTCATCGGACAAGGTGGGAACCTGGCCACGGCACAGCGACTGGGAGCGGGTCGACAATACCATCGAAGTCCCCGCCCGAGCCCGGGAAGCAATTGTCCAACTGGGACTGAATGGTGCGGTCGGCAAAGTTTCCCTCGATGATCTTGTGATCGAGAAGAGTCCGTAGTCGCAGGCCTCGTTCATCGCAGCGGCATGCAGATGAGGGTGCGGATTTCACTATCTGGCTGATTCTCGCCGGAACTCAAATACAGCTCGAACGCACCGGAACTGCACTGTTTGAGTTTGCGATGTCTGGCATGGAACATCATGGTGAACCAGCCGTTACCCAGATGCCGGTAACTGCCGGCATGTTCCACATTGAACGTTTTGCCTGCAGGAATCGTGCACTGCGAAAGAGGTGCGGGGACTGAAGCCGGGATTTCGCTGACGATAAAACCGGCAGTCAGATCGAAGATCCTCTCTTTCATGTTGAATTCATGGTAGACCGCAACAGGATGATCTTCGGTCGGAAGTCCAGCCCGTGCAAATTCCTCGGGCAGCCGGGAATACAGTTCCGACATGATCTGATTGATCTGTTCATAGGGCACTTTTCGGCGAATCCCCACCACCTGCATCCGTGGATTTGATCGGATACCAGGAATGCTGGAAGAGGAATGAACTTCGCCCGTTTCCACGTAATCCTTGAGCATTTTCAGGCCACGTTGAAAATCCATCCAGATCACGGTCTGAATCTGCGCTTTCATGAAGAACAGAAACCAGGGCCAGGATCCATCCATCCGCCAGGTCACCAGAGCCCCCTCTCCCTGAGGCTCGAATGTGAAGGTGATGTCGGATTGAGAAGGAAACGGTTTGCGAATTCGGAGCCGTTCTTTCAGTATTCGATTTTGATCTACCTCAACCCGCTGCAGATCCCCTGCTCCGATCACTTCGCCTTCCCAGACATAAGTTGCCCCCACCGAACAGCCATCCTCTGAAATGGTGACTTTCGCATCTGGTTCGGCACACAGCCAGGGGGACCAGGCTGCCCGCCGATGGAAATCGGCAACGGCATCAAAAACATTCGAAAGACTGGCCTGAACAGGAATTGAGGCTTCAATAAGGAGCTTTGACATACGGATCTACCGAAAGGCGGATTCATGAAGAGCTGAAAATGATAAGCAGGCCACGATTGTGCAGAATCTTGGGCTGCTTGGAAAGCATGCAGGATGAATAAGCGGTGAAAACTCAGGGAATCACGATCGCATCTTCCAGCAGGTAAAGCTGGAGCCACTCCCCGTCTTCGTAAATTGGATCGATCCTCAGCGTTCCGATGACATCATAAGGTCGTCCCTGGATATAGCTGGTGGGATGATCCGGCTGCAGCACAGTCCCGATCCGATCGTAGATTTTCGGAGTGCGACCGAAACAGCAGATCTCGTTGTCTCTCACATGCTGGAAGTAAGTGATCCCCGTCTGACTGAGAGTGGGATACATGAACCCACGAATCAATACGCGTTGACCATCCAGTTGTCGCAGCCAGTCGGGAAACATGCTGACGGCATCTTCCGGAACCGGCTCCATATTGAGAACCTTGAGGAGATCAATGTCATCGAATGTGACCCGCAGCGCCTGCTGTGGACCTTCTTTGACAAACGATCTGGTAGGGATAAGGAGTTTGGGTACAAGCGGCGCAGCGATCAGTTCCGAGGAACTGGACACGACCGGGGCAACGCTCAATGATGTGATCGCCGGGGGCGGAACATCCGTCGTGCCGACAGCGGGCGGGCTGGTCGTTCCAACCGGATCAGGCATCGCGGTGCTGGTATTGGCCGGAACGGGAACTTCCGAGGTGTTTACCGGTGCCGGTAAGCTACTGGTTTCCGGATTGACCGGGACAGAAGAAACGTCCTCATCAGGAACAGCATGAATCTCCTGAGGGTCAATCTCGTGATATTGGTCGTCATCGGAGTTCGTGCAACCAGACAACAAAGTCACACAAACCAGCAATCCATTCAGGAGCAGTTGTGACTTGACCACTCCATTGTGAATCATGCCGAGCGGCTGGATCAAAACGCGGAACGGGAACCTTCGCACTGAATGGCTTCGAGAGCGTAGACTGGCTGAAGGCCTTCCGGAGTGGTGTCGGAAGTCAGCTTGAGAACTCCGGCCACTGCCACTCGCCCCTGCCGATAGGTCGCACCCTCGGGGGTTTTCATTTTGACCAGAATCATGTCGGTCGGTTTGGGCTGGCCGCCAAAACAGCATTCTCCAGTATCCTTCAGCAGCAGGAATTCAGTCAGCCCTTCAGTCTGTCTCTGGGGATACATATAGCCTTTCAGAAAGATTGGCTGATCGACCATTCGAGCGACGTCCGGATGAAGCCCCATTCTCCCATTTTCAACCGTAAACCCTTTGGCGGAGATCTCCTGAGAGAAGCTCACCCGGCGGAAACCTTCCGGAACTTCCGTTGAGAAAGCATAAGCCTGCAGACTCATCCCGGCAATGCCAAATGTCAGTGAGAGCAGAAACGCACCCGTGGCAACCCAGCGTCCACTATAGGCTCCATCACTTCGCAGGATCGTCCACAAAGCCACTGAGCTGATCAGCATGCCAATGACAGCCAGAATCACCCCGACAATCCCCAGCAGTGATGAGGCAGAGACCAGTGCCAGGACCATCGCAATAGGAACGATGACCGGTGTAGGCCGGTAATCAAATTCCATTCCCTGTAAATCCTGCGATACCAGTCGGACATCGGCCGGTGCTGTCGCCATGCTCTTACTCCAGAGTCGTCTTCACAATGCAAAAATCAGGGGCACAGTTCCCATTCATTCACCCCGCTGAAAATGTTTTACCCCTATAACGGCGGGACTTCAAGAACTTCTCACTCCTGATACGCATGAAAAGCAGAACCGTGGGAAATCGAAATGTCGGAAACTGGTATTCTCGGAAAAATCGTCTACTGCCTCACGCTGAAAAATGAACATGCGAACACACCTCATTTTAAGCCATAGAACCGACACAATCGTTACGACCGGTTCGATCCGGGGGAATCGCAAACAATGTGAAATCAGGCAGGGGGAACAGCTTCAGTTGCTCAGGTGTGAACTACGTTTGAATAGATGCCACGCCGATTTCTTGCGCTGAGCCTGCGGGCTCAAGGGCTTTTGGGGAGCCCGCAAGAGCCACAGGCGTGGCCTGGTGTTCACGCTCTGGGGGCAGGTTATGGTGACACTTCGACAACGCATGTGGATGATACTTGCGCAGCCGCTGCAGCGCAGGTTAACGGGAAAAATGCGTCTGGTTCCAGCCGGAACTCTCCTGACTGGGGAAATCCTCGAAGTCCGTCAACTGCTGTCTGCCAGTGAACCGTTTAACGTTTCCGATCTTACGCCCGGTTCCGTTGTGATTGGCGAATCAGACCAGGATGAACATCCGGTTCACGATGGTTACGAATTGCATGTCCTCCCGGCTGCCACACAGTCACCCAGCACGGTTTCCTCACTCAGTTCGCTGACTCTGGCTGAAATTCCTCTGGCCGATACCTTCACCCTGCACAGCAATCCCAACGCTCGCCATACGATCTATCTCGATTTCACAGGACACGTCACGACGAATTCGACATGGAATTCCCAATTTGGAGCCTCGCTCAATACTCCTGTTTTTTCCATAGACAGCAGCACGTCCTTCAGTAATACCGAACTGCAGACAATTCAGGAGATCTGGTTACGAGTCAAAGAGGACTTCCTGCCGTTTGATGTGGATGTGACCACAGAGGAACCACCAGTCAGTGATCTGATTTACTCGAGCGTCAGTGATGAACGCTGGGGGGTGCGGGTTGCGATTGGAGGAACCTGGTCCGACTGGTACGGAGAATCCGCCGGTGGAGTTGCCTACCGGGGTTCATTTAACGCCTACACCGATACCCCGACCTTTGTGTTTTCCAAAACACTCTACAACGATGCCAAATATGTCGCAGAAGCGGTCTCCCATGAAGCCGGTCACACTCTTGGGCTGGCACATGATGGCAGGAATCTGAATGGAACGGTCGAAGGCTATTATACGGGGCATGGCAGCGGGGATACCGGCTGGGCTCCCATTATGGGTGCTGGTTATTACCAGAATCTCACGCAATGGAGCAAAGGGCAGTACACGTCTGCCAACAACCTGGAAGATGATCTGGCCATCATCAGCACTCAAAATGGTTTTGGTTATCGGACAGATGACTATGGCAGCAGTCAGTCGACGGCATATGAGCTGACCAGCACTGGAAATGGAGCCCTTTCCATTTCGGGAATTATCGAGCGGAATGATGATCTCGATCTGTTTTCATTTACTACAACCGGTGGTCTGGTCAACCTGCAGATTGATCCGGCTCAGTATGGCCCCAACCTGGATATCCTGGCGACTCTGCTGGATGAATCCGGAAATGTCATCGCAACCAGTAATCCCACAAATCTGTTGTCTGCCAGTTTCTCCCTGACTCTCGCAGCCGGAACTTACACACTGCAGATTGATGGCACCGGCAATACGGTTACAGGAAGCACTTACACCGATTACGGATCGTTAGGCGAATATTCCATTTCTGGAACCATTGAAGGTTTTGGTCAGCAGGCACCTCCCCAGCAGACGGTTGCCCAGCAACTGGCATCGTTTACGTCCAGTGGTACACTCCGCTGGCTGGGCGATGGAGCGGGAATGATTTCAACAGTCCAGAACTCCACTTACGGCAGCCTCAAGGGAACCCACTCCGGCGATTTTGATGGTGATGGTACCGATGAATTCATGCTGCTGGATGATCAGGGAATCTGGTGGTTGGGAGAGTTTTCCGGCTCAACATTAACCTACACAGCAGTTTCTCAATGGGGCGCCCCACATCGGATTATCACGACAGTCAGTGGGGATTTTAATGGTGATGGCAAACTGGATGTCGCCGGGCTCTATGATACCGGAAAGTGGTGGGTTGGGCTGTCAGGAGACAATTCTCTGCTGACCCGTAACTGGGCCAGCTGGTCCGCCTCCAATTTACCCACCAAGCTTTTCGTTGGGGATTACAATGGGGATGGGCGTGATGATTTGAGCGGCGTGACCGAGAGCGGCTTGAGGCTGATTGCCCTGTCCACTGGCAGCTCATTCTCAACTGAGGTCTGGGGACAATACGGTCAGTATTCCCGGGTGGATGAAGTCCTTTCCGGAGATTTTGATGGAGATGGCGACGATGACCTGCTGGCCCGCTACGATAACGGTGCCTGGTGGATGGCCGTAGCCGACACAACCAGTTTCCAGAATCTTTACCTGACCCGCTGGTCTGGAGCAGATCGGATCCTGCAGACACGAACTGGTGATTTCAATGGCGATCAGAAGCTGGATGTGATCACCCTGTATGACAACGGCAACTGGGTGCTGGGACTTTCAAATGGTTCCGGAATCGATGCCCAGGTCTGGGGTACCTGGGGCAAGCCGAGTGATATCCGTGACATCATTGTCGGCGATTACAATGGAGATGGCGGGGATGATATCGCGGTGCGGTATCTGAACGGAGCCTGGTGGCAGGGACAGTCCAACGCCGGATCATTCCAGGCATCAAAAATCAGTCAATGGTCGAGCGGTTCTTATTCTGGGACATTCCTGGTTGGCAACTTTGACTCAAACCAGCAATCCACAGGCGCAGCATTGCCAGAGTCTTTCGCGGGCAACACGGTAGATTCTGCCAGCGGAACCTTTGGCTGGAATTCGTTGTTTGTATACGATTTCTTCTCTATGAAGAGCGACCTGACCAACACCAATGAATTGTCCTGGAAACGATGGCAGGTGATTAATCAACTGGTCTCTGCTGGAGACCTGAATGACTTGCACCGCACGCATTCTTCTACTTCAGTTGAATCAAGTGGGGAAGTCGCTTCAGGTGCATCGGACGGGAACAAGATGCTTTCCGACTGGCTGGAAGAACAACATTTCTCCGAAGCGGTCGACAAGATCTGCCTGGCGATGTGATGAAAACAGTATCACATCTGAAACCAACGATCACCCTCCCTCCGGGCATTGGTATCCACACAAATCGAATTGGAAATTAATACCTGAAGGGTGGCCCCGA
>JAGQQT010001040.1 GCA_020426065.1 Planctomycetaceae bacterium
CGGGCGTCTTATCCGCGGTTTTCGACGGATCGGGAATTTCCGGAATGCGGCCGGCCTGCAGATCATCCGCGCAGCGGGCAAGCAGTTCACTGACTTCCCGGGCGGAGCTGAAACGCTCCGCGGGATTCCTGGCGTGCAGGTGACCGAACAGTTCACACATCCAGCCGGGCGTCTCAGGAATGATCTCCCGAATCGGACGCGGCGTGTCTTCCGTCACACGCCGGAGTACCGCCATGGTTGTCGGTGCCCGAAATGGTGGACGACCGCTGATCATCTGATAGAGCACGCTGCCGAGACTGAACAGGTCGGCCCGCTGGTCGAGTTTATCGCCCTGCGCCTGCTCGGGAGCCATATACATCGGCGTCCCGGCGATTATCCCCGACTGGGTCATGCTGGCGTCGTCCACCGTTCGAGCCAGGCCGAAGTCGGTGATCCTGATTCGATCTCCCGTGCCCCCTTCCAGCATGATGTTGCCCGGTTTGATGTCGCGATGAATCAGATTTCCGGCATGTGCGGCTGCCAGACCGTCGGCGATCTGTTTGCCCAGCCGCAGCACAGTGGGCACGTCCA
>JAGQQT010001041.1 GCA_020426065.1 Planctomycetaceae bacterium
GACGATATCAATCTGGTCAGGTGTCAGTCCGGCGCGACCGAGCGCTAATTGGACGCATTGGGCCTGGCGTTCAGGGTTGGGCAAAACAAAGTCCGTCGCATCGGTGTTCATCGCATACCCGACCAGCTCGCCGTAGATTTCGGCGCCGCGTTTCTTGGCATCGCTGAGTCGTTCGAGTGTGTACAGACAACCGCCTTCGGCGACGACGATGCCACTGCGATCGATGTCAAAGGGTCGTGACGCCTTGGTGGGGTCTTCGTGGTTGGCCAAGGCGTTCTGGCTGTTGAAACTGGCAAAGATCCCGAACGTGTGAATGCTTTCGCTGGTGCCACCGGCGATGGCCAGATCACACTCGTTCAAACGCAGCATTTGTGCGCCTTGGATGATGCCCGCGTTTCCGGCGGCGCAGGCGGCACCGATCGTGTAATGCGGACCGGTGACATTTAAATTCAACGCGATTTCGCCGGCGGGGTTGTTGGCAACGGTTCGCGGGTTGTGATGATGCGACCAGCAACTGGTGTCGTAATCGAAACCTTTGATCACATAGATTTCATTTTCGGTTTCCACG
>JAGQQT010001042.1 GCA_020426065.1 Planctomycetaceae bacterium
TGTCGGTTTGGTGTAACACCAGAGCGATTCCGAGCCATCCGGGTTATGAATGGGAGCGAAAGTGCAGGCGTAGTCCGAGGTTGTCCCTTTCGTCAACAGGGGAAACCAGACCGCACTGGTGAGCGAGGAATCATGAGCGGAAAGTTTGTCCCAGATTCGCGGTGCCTGAATCACCTCGTTCCAGGCCGTCCACATTTCGACTTGATGCTTTTCAGGCCAGTAAAATCCGTTCGCAATGACACCGTGCTGACCGGGATCCACACCTGTGGACATCGAAATCTGTACCGGGCAGGTGACACACGGAAAACTGGGAATAAGACTCGCCTGCTTCCCGGCGCCTGCCACAGCAGACAACCGTGGCATGGAAGCCAGATCCTGAGCACGCAGACCGGGAAGGGAAATGATTGCCGCATGAGAATGGGACATATTGAATTCACCAGATGAAAGCACAGCCTGGCAGTTGTGGCCATGAAAGAGGGAAGTACAGAGTCAGATCGCACCAGCGCGAATCACCGTCCGAGATCGTGATCAGGTCCAGCGGGTAATCGCATGATACAAAGCACTCA
>JAGQQT010001043.1 GCA_020426065.1 Planctomycetaceae bacterium
GGGCTGGGCTTCGTCTCTGAAGACCGTAAAAGCGAGGGTCTGGCGCTCACCCGCTCCATTGCCGATAACCTGACCCTCAGCCGTCTTTCGGCCTGCAGCCGGCTGGGTTTTCTCAGTCTGAATCGCCAGCGACAGGCCGTTGACCACTGGATGCAGCGGATGCAGGTCCGCGCGGCGGGTCAGTCTCAGCCGGTGGGAGAACTCTCCGGCGGAAATCAGCAGAAGGTGGCGATTGCCCGCGTGCTGTACCAGCACGCGAGTATTCTGCTGCTCGATGAACCGACCCGCGGAATCGATGTGGGCACCAAAGCCGAGATTTACCGTCTGATGGGCGAACTGGCCCGCGACGGGCATGCGGTGATTTTTGTCAGTTCCTATCTGACCGAACTGCTGGCCGTGTGCGACCGCATCGCCGTCATGTCCCGCGGTCGCCTGCGGGCCGTGCGGAATGCCGCCGACTGGACCAGCGAAGACATCATGAGTATTGCGGTTGCGGGCGATGAAGGAACTGCAGACGAAGGAACAAACGCCGGGCCGCCTCCCGCTTCGCCAGCCCCCACAGGAC
>JAGQQT010001044.1 GCA_020426065.1 Planctomycetaceae bacterium
CTCGCGACTGGAAGTACATCTATTGGCCTTACGACGAAGAAGGTTGCGAACCAACAGAGGAGCTTTACCACATTGCTCAGGATCCGTTGGAATTAAAGAACCTAATTGATGATCCCAAACACGCAGACGACCTGATAAGACTGCGAATGGCCTACGATTACCAGCTTGCGGACTGGCAAGGATCCGGAGCACCACACCACGGATACCCGGCTTTGGCCCAGAAGTTCAAAAGAGTCAACTAGCAGCCTGTCTCGAACCTTTAGGTGCAAGAGCCAGGCAAACAACAACACCCTGTTGAGCTATCCTGAAACCCTAAGGGTTTGAAACTGTTAAAGAATCCGTGGTGCCTGGCAATGCCAACACGCATCAAATGCAGCCCCATTAATTTCTCGACAATGTCCACAAACCCAATCAGGCTTTTCAGATGGTCGGTCAAACTCCAATGCGATCTGGCGAGCATCATCATAGTGTTCGGATGAAACAAGGATCCGCACAGCAACACAACCGGCCGGAAGGTCTCCAATCGCATTTTGAAGGCTCTGGTTGGAGACCTGAGCTGGAATAC
>JAGQQT010001045.1 GCA_020426065.1 Planctomycetaceae bacterium
CCAAACCCGTCTCAATCATGGAATGGAAAGGCGCCACTGCCGATCAGGCAGGCTAAAACAGCATGAAACATTGATCAATTACGAATCGAAATAACGCTGACGGATTTCCGCTGAGTGCTGGTCCAGCCAATCCTGAGTCAAGCTGAACTCTGCCAGTTCATAATGATGATGACTTGAGAAATGATGTTGCTTTTGAGCTTGCTGATCCAGATCTGCCAGCATTTCCGGATTGAGTTCCAGGCCAGCGTGCTGGCAAGCCTTTTCGACAGTTTCTCGGGGAGACCGGAGCAGGTCTTCGTAACGCAACGTCAGGATTCGCTGTGGCGATTGATCCCGGATCTCCAGGAAATGACGATTATAATCACAGAACAGTTTCGCCATCTGTTCGTAGTAACGCGGTTCCTGAACCAGATCGGGGGAATGCACCTTCCAGGGTTTGGTAAACATGCTGAGTGTTGAAGGGATTGATTCCCGGGGATCCCTCAACAAGTGGATAAAACGGGCATCAGGAAACTCATCCATCAGGGTTTCAAGCCGGCTCAGGTGAAAGACATTTTTCCCCA
>JAGQQT010001046.1 GCA_020426065.1 Planctomycetaceae bacterium
GCAGTGCATCTTCCTGATGGGAATGATGTCGGTCATCTGGGCATTGTTCGGGTATAGCCTGGCATTCGCGCCGGATCTTCCCGGTTCCGGGGGACTCGTGGGGGGAACGGATTTCTTCTTCATGAACGGGGTGATGTCGACCTGGGATTCGGGATCCAACTCGCAGGTTGTCCCGATGGAGATGAGTCTGCCCAAATCGCTGCATATGGTTTACCAGATGATGTTCTTCATCATCACCCCCGCGCTGATCTGCGGTGCCTTCGCCGAACGGATGAAGTTCAGCGCGATGGTCGCCTATTGCGGGCTGTGGGGGATCTTCGTTTACTGCCCGCTGGCGCACTGGGTGTGGTCGGGGGGAGGATTCCTGAATGCTTTCAACACCAGCGCTCCGTTTCCGGCGTTTGACTTCGCTGGAGGAGCGGTCGTGCATATCAGTTCCGGTGCTTCGGCACTGATCTGCGCCCTGATGATCGGCAAGCGGAAAGGGTACGGACACGAGCCTTTGATTCCGCATAACCTCACTTACACGTTCATCGGAGCGACGATGCTGTGGGTCGGATGG
>JAGQQT010001047.1 GCA_020426065.1 Planctomycetaceae bacterium
TGATCGGGACAGTGCGGTCGGTGGCGGATCCGACAGGCGGCGTGCTGTTCGTCCAAATCGAATCCATAGGCGGGGATCGTTTGATGAGCAGTTTGCAGCAAATGGGATGGAGAGTTGTGTTTGGTTTGGGGCTTATGTTGGTCTGGGGAATCAACCCAAGCTGGGCCCAAGAGAGCGTTTCCGAAGGAACTCGATCGGCCAACAACGCCTGGATGTTGACGTCGTCGGCGCTGGTGCTGTTTATGACCGCCCCGGGCTTGGCCATGTTCTACAGTGGCCTGGTGCGGCGTAAGAACGTGCTGAGCGTGATGATGCAGTGCCTCTTCCTGATGGGACTGATGACCATGCTCTGGGGCATCTACGGCTACTCCTTGGCGTTTGGTGCGGCGGGGACGAACCTGTGGATTGGCAACAACGAGTACCTCTTCCTCAATAATGTGCGGATGACGGATGGCCAAGCACCGGGGACTGCCTTACCGGACCTGACTTTCATGGTTTTCCAGGGCATGTTTTTCATTATCACGCCGGCATTGATCTGCGGGGCGTTCGCGGAGCGGAT
>JAGQQT010001048.1 GCA_020426065.1 Planctomycetaceae bacterium
TTTCCCTCACGGTACTTGTTCGCTATCGGTCGCTGAGGAGTACTTAGGCTTGGAGAGTGGTCTCCCCATGTTCAGACAGGATTGCACGTGTCCCGCCCTACTCAAGTCTTCTGTTCATCGAAATCCGTACGGGGCTGTCACCCACTATGGCCCGACGTTCCAATCGGTTCCGGTTAGAAAAACAGAAGCACTGGCCTGGTCCGCGTTCGCTCGCCACTACTAACGGAGTCTCGTTGATGTCCTTTCCTCTGGGTACTTAGATGTTTCAGTTCCCCAGGTTCGCTTTTATGACCTATTTATTCAGTCATAAATACCTTCTTTTGATCTCTGCTAGTCCGAAGACTTTGCAATTCCGTGCAAAACAACGGCCTCGCTGTGCGCGGGGTCGTCGTCCTCGGAATAACAGAGATCGAAGGTGGGTTTCCCCATTCGGAAATCCGCGGATCAAAGGTTGTTCGCACCTCCCCACGGCTTATCGCAGCGTACCACGTCCTTCATCGCCTCTCAGCGCCAAGGCATCCACCGAATGCCCTTACGACACTTGATCGCTCTCAT
>JAGQQT010001049.1 GCA_020426065.1 Planctomycetaceae bacterium
GCCGTTCGTTTTCAGCAGCGAGACGAGAACCAATCGCCTTCTGCGACTCGTGTTCTGACGCTTCACGTGTAGCGAGATCTACCATAAGCAACTTTCGTTGGTTGGCCGTCAAATCAACGGTACGCCGTTGCAATTGTTCGCCAGCCCGCTGCATCTCACTCGCCTCGAAGTGCGTTGCGCTGGAAATGTCTTCCGCGATTACGGAGACAGCAAAAGAGAAAATTAGCAAAGGGGAAAGCAAGTAGGATGACATGTGATTCCTTTCAGTGGCAGAACGCCTACGTTCACGCGGCGGGCGCGTTTGACGTTGATTTCAAAACCGACGCTGCCGCCCGCTCGCGTGCAACGGTACGCCCGACATGGGCGTGAACTTGTGGGGTGCAAGTCCCCTGTACGAAAACGGAACTTGTATTGAAAGGCATTCTACCAAATGTAAAGCATGCAAGCATAAGTACTAGGCGAAGGCAACTGCGGGGAGGCGACAAACCGTGGGGAGGAAGCCTGCGATGTCACGGAGGTGGTGCCAGCTCAGGGTAGTAAGACCTAGCACTG
>JAGQQT010000104.1 GCA_020426065.1 Planctomycetaceae bacterium
GAACTTTCCCATCCTCACCCAGAATTCGACGATTCGAAGCCACCTCTTTGACATTTGCTTTTCCCCAGCCGTAATGGGTGACCGGCTGAGCGTTGGGAATGGCCGCTTCAATGGCCTCCGCTGCATTTTGAATCACTTCTCGATGAAATGCGCCTTCGAAGCGGTTGTAGCCTTCCACTCCCAGTTCGTTGATCAGTTTTTCTGCCGTGAAATCGCAGCCCGGAGCATCGTGCTGATGCAGTGTATGAACGGCAACCCGATTGGGAACTGTGCCAGCGGCTTTGGCAAACGCTGCTCGAAAGGCATCCTGACCTTCATTCGCGATCCCAATCCAGTCCACTGCACACAATACGATTGGCTGATCAGCTCCGAGAATCACCACCCCCCGACATCGCAGAGGAAGTTCACCCTGTTTGCGGACCGGATCGTATGCCATGGCCGCACCCAGTGGTGGTGTGGCATCCACATCAAAAGTTGCCAGCCGAACTTCAGCCTTCGCAATGATGTTGTTTGAAAGCACTCCCAGTAATAAACAGAAAATCAGACCGATTCGGATACGCATGAGTTTGCCCCCGCAGGTTATGGGTTGTTGCAAAAAATGTTTCTCTGATTGAAGGTGTTCCGCTGGTAGACGTATCTCAAGGAGACTTGAGAGAATTCAGGTAGGTCATCAGGTCAGCCATCTGTTGAGGATTGATCGTCTTTTCAAATCCTTCCGGCATCAGTGAGCGGCCGCTGGCCACCATTTCATCGATTTCTGAGCGGGCGATGGACTGCTCTTTGCCTTCTGCCTGACGCAAAACAATCGCCGCCTCGGTTTCTGAAACCATCAACCCGCTGTAAACGCGACCATCGAGCGTGGTGATCGAATAGGCCGTGTATTGCGGTTCGAGTTTACGGTTTGGGTCAAGAATGTCATACAGCAATGCTTCGCGGGAACGATTACGCACATCACTTAAATCGGGTCCTACCTGAGAACCCTGTCCGTCAATCCGGTGGCATTTCTGACAACTCCGCTTAAACACTTCTGCTCCCGATTCGCGTGAGGCGTTGAGTTGCAGTGCTGGTTCGTATTGCGAGACCACCTCCTGGCGGTTTTCCGAGACGGCTCCTCCCAGCAGCTTTTCAGCCATCGTGCGAATCTGAGCATCGGCGTGTTTGAGCAATCGGACTCGGCCATCAATGTCGATGACGGCGGGATTCACCTGACCTGCATCCATGGCGGTCAGAATCTGCAGTGCGGTATTCGAGCGTGAAAGCATCAGGGAAGTGACATCGCTGCGCATTTGCGGGCCGAATGACCGCCAGTGTTTCAGGAGAATGTCCCCCAGTCCGGGAGGATTCATTTTACGAAGCGTCTGGAGAGCGGCACTTTGCAGGGCTGTCGGTTGACCAGGCCGAAATAGAACATCAGCCACCGCCACAACATCCTCCGCAGACTGATAACCCAGCAGGCTGACGGCAGCCAGACGATCTTCAAGCGACTGCTGAGAATCCAGTGCCGTTTCTCGACTTTTCTGGAGGAGTTCTGCCACCGGTTTTAACTCTACAGCCAGTGACGCAGGTGGCTGCTGCAGTAACTTCTGCAGACTGGTTCTTCCCATCGCTCCCCGATGTCGGGTCAACCCATCTGCCAGACCAATCACAACTAATTTGCGTGTTGCAGGTGAGGCTGAGCTTTGCTGTGAAAACAGCTTCAATAATGAATGGAGTTCCGCTTCGTCTCCTCTGGCTCCCACAACAGCAGCCAGATCACTCAACAAAGCTCCATTCTGCTTTCCGCTGGAAGCAGTCACCAGGGACTGCAAAACTTCTGCGCTGCAGTCTCTGGAAGATGAGAGAATCGCCTGCGGAAACCAGGGACGATGTCCATCCAGAACAGCCACAGCGGATAGGACCGCGAAGGCCTTCTCACTGGCAATTTCACCACAAGCCAATGCGACCTGAAATCGAACCAGCACTGCAGGATCATCGTGGAGAGGATCAATCAGAGTAAACAGAGCCGGATTTTGTGCCAGTTCTGCCGCCACAACCTGCACACCAGCTGCCCGCACATGAGGATCGGTATCCCGTAATGCCAGCTGGAGTGTCTGGTCATCGGCCAGATCCAATCCTTCCAGCGTACAGAATGTCTGCAGTCGAACCAGGGGATTTTTGGATGTCTGCAGAATCTTCACCAGTGCAGGTTGCTGTAATTGATCCTGGGATTCCACCAGTAATCGCTGCCCCAGAGTCCGCTTCCAGCCATTGGTGCTCTGCAGTAACTCCACCGGAGAGGACTCGACTGCAATTTTGGGAGCCGGTTTGTCGGCTGGAACGATTCTCCAGATCCGCCCCCGGTCCTCCCCTGCTCTCCAGTCGAGCTTTGCAGCAATGTCTTCAGGCAGAAACTTGGGATGCTCTACCCACAGCCGATACATATCAGCCAGATACAACGCTCCATCCGGTCCGGTTTCAAGGCTTGAAGGCCGAAACCACGTATCGGTTGAAGCCAGAAAATCTTGATCGGGCTGAGGCCGCCGGGTTTTCAGAACCACGCTCTCTGGTTCATACTCGACGATCGAACGTGTCACCAGGTGGCCAATCGGTTCGCATACAAACACGCTCTGCAGATAGTCGGATGTGCCAAACAAATCCCCCACATAAGCGGTTGTGCCGCAGGCAGCGGTGTGCGTGCCAGCATGGGAAAGATAATTGCTTTTCATCGCCACAAGTGGAAAGACCCGAGTCTGCTCTCCTGCTGGAGCAACATCGTAATCAGCGGATGAAATCACGGCGTAAGGGTTCCGCTTTGAGATCTCATAGGGCAATGCCTGCGTGACAATTGGATTTCGGTTCCGTGCATAATACCGGTTCCCCCAGGCATCAATCGTGTTGCCATATTGCCCCAGTCCAGTGGCTGGTCCGTAAGCTCCTGTGACGGGATGAAAGCGGAATTCCCCCCGCGGCATGGGCATTTCATCCGGGATTCTGTTTGCAGTATCCGTCCAGTAACGTGACCAGTCTTTTCCTTTCCGGATTTTCCCATCCGAATCAGGAGCGGCGTAATTGAGATAGATCCAGTTGTCATGGCCCCAGCGGGGATTGCCGATCTGCATTTGCGGGTGAGCGGGAAAGAAACCAGTAAACAGTTCATCGGCCCGATCCGCTTTGTCATCACCATCGGTATCGACAAGTAGCAGGATGGATGTCTGGGCTCCGACCAGTATGCCCCCACGAAATGGCATCAGATTGTGCACGTAACGCACGCCGTCCGCAAATACGGTCCGTCGATCTGCTTTGCCATCCCCATCATCATCATCGAGGATGACAATCCGGGACAAATATCCTTCACCAGTCTCCTTCCCCACGGGATAGTCAGAATACTCCGCTACATACATTCTTCCGGTGGCATCAAAAGCAATTGCCACCGGATCTTTCACGAGAGGTTCGGCCGCAAACAACTCAATCCTGGCTCCCGGTTCAATCTGAAATCGACTGAGGGATTCCTCTGGAGAACGCGGGGGATCAGTTTCAGCATCCACCCAATGACGACCGCCGCGAGTTGATTCTATCGATTCCAGGGCCGTCTTGGGGGGAGCTGATTGAGCGGTGAGTGTGGCAATCTCAGCTGGCTTTAGTGGACGATCAAAAACTGCGATTTCATCCAGACGACCTTCCCAGCCATCCTGGCGATCACTCCGTCCACCAAAGTAAAACGTGTTGAGGTCGGACCAGCTCTCAATCGTGGCTGCCGCATCAATCTCCAGTTTGCCATCCAGGTAAAACTGAATCTGGTTTCCATCCCGGACATAAGTTACCTGATGCCAGGACCAGCGGGGAATTTCCGTCTGTCCGTAGAGACGATCTCCAGAACCATACTGGAACACAAGTCGTCCGGGGTGATCTCCTACTCCGGCCAGCCCCACATGACTGGCGGCGGGACTCAATCCGAAGTCGCTCCCCTGCGAGAGAAACCAGCCCGTGATTTCCCGGGCATCGGTAGGCATCCCATTCCAGATCCACATCGAAATCGAATACTGATTCTTGAAATCGGGAACGCGAGACAGTAACCGCCCTGCCACAAACATCGGGGCCCGGTTTTTCGTTTCGCCATCGCAGAATTTCGATGAGTGCGGCCCTTCCAGTCCGAAGGTCACGGTCGACTCATAAATAGCATCCCGTTCGTTGCCGGTCTGATCCAACGCTCGAGGTCCGGCCAATTCATTCAGTCGATACCAGACGGCAGGCTTCAGAGCACCTATCGCCTGGGAAGCCGGCCCCAGCGGCAGACTGACTTCTTTGCGAGGTTTTCCTGTGACCTGTTCGAGCAATGAGATGCAGGTCTCGGTAATTTTGGACTCAGCCAGCACTTCCAGTCCAGCCGAACGGGCTGCCCACGTGTTGTATCCGCCAAACAGGTGCTGCTCGGGCGGAGGAATATATCCATCTCCACCGTTCGCCAGTTCGATGACCATAGTCTGCTCAAGTGGACTGGCCGCTTTGATCTTCAGGCCGGTAATGGCATACGTCTCATTGGGAGTAGTGGTGATACCGAATTCGCCAATTCGCAGAGCCTGAATCACAATTTCCGTTTGTTGACGCTCATGCAAAATCAACTGCTCACGGGCATAGATTTCTTCTTTTGACTGCGGGAGACGATCCCCCATCTGGTCGACAATCTTCTGAGCCCACTCCAGCCGCTGGAGGTCCGGAACCCGATAGTTGAGCGTGAGTCGACGCTCGGCCATCGCCAGATCGGCATCGGCCTTGTAACTGATGGTTTCATAGGCCTGCATGGCCCGCTCCAGAAACAGCGCCACATACTGATCAATCGTCTGATCCGCATCCCAGGAATCGGGATCTGTATAGTCCCGCCGCCAGATATCTCCGCTGCAGCCATGAGACAGGATGGCCACAAACGGCCCGTTCGGCGCCAATCGGGATTTCATCGCTTCACAGAAACGGCCAAAATAGTCTGCACTGATCCCCTTGTCCGAGTAATAGTGCATCGAGAAGTTTGCCAGTACTGCCAGTGGATCTCCGTTCGCAGTCCGAACGGAAATCATGGACAGCTGCGGGTCTTCAGGGCCAGATTCTCCCGTGACATCATCCCAGTTCCGTCCCGCATGCATATTGGCCCGGCCGGTTGGGTTTCCGAATGGATCCAGTTCAAGCCGATCCGGCCGCCGGATCCACCTTCTCAATGCCGTTAACTCCGGTGCATCCACATTCCCGAAGCCGATTTGTGCGGGCTGCAGATTGGCGACGGCCTGTTCGATCGCCTCCACCAGTTTTCGGCGAAGAAACGGCACATAATTGGGATCGGCATCGGTCCCCAGCGCTCCCATGCAACTGGGAGCGGAATGCGTGTGAGTTGCTGAAATGAGAATCTGGTTCCGGGGAATTCCAGTCGACTTTTCAGCAAGGGCCTTGGCATCATCCAGCAGATCCCGCGGCATCATGCAGCTGTCCGTCACCACAATCACGCAGGTCGTCTCGCCCGATGACAATGCCAGAGAGCGGGCATTAACGCGGGTGTTGACATCGCTGATTGAGCGTGATGTCATCCCACCATTCACCAGCACAGGCAGCTGATCTGGAGTGACATCCACCACCGCAGCCCCCGCTCGAAACTCCGCCTGTGCGGATTGAGTGGGGGTCATCAGCAGAAGCAGTACGGGGAAAAGAACTCCACAGGTCGTCAACTTGCAGACATTTGAGAGACGCTTCCAGCTGGTTGAATACGTCATCTTTTGACTCCTTGAGGTTGTGGTGGGATAACAGGCGGGATTGAAGTGGATGGATGACTCAGCGAGAAAAACTCTGATTTTCGTGAATTGCCTCCCACGAGAGGCTCCACAGTTTGTGACCGGCAGTGATGAACAGCGTTTTGCCATCTTCACCACCCCAGGTGCAGTTGGTAATCATGTCTTCCGGCACGGCGATAAACTTTTCCAGGCCGCCCTTCTGGTGATTGATGACATACACCCCGCTGCGATAACGATTCGTCTCTGTAGCAGAAGGAAAATTCGTTCCGGCAGTGACATACAGTTTGCCATCCGGTCCAATCGAAAAGCCATCTGGCCCACGCGACTCTTCCCAGTCGAACAGCTTCTTCTGACTCGAAAGATTAATCTCACCTTTGGCATCAAACGCAAATCGCCACAGGCAACGATTCTTCCCGACTGCATCATTATTGTTATCTGCCACGTACAGGAACTTGCCATCAGCAGAAACGGCAATCCCGTTCGGCCGATCGACTTCATGCTGGATGACCATCTTCACCTGCCCATTGGTGTCGATCCGATAAACACCTTCCACCGCCCGACCCTGGTCATCAAGGATTTCCATTCCTTCGCGAGTCCCATAGCGGGGATCTGTAAAGAAAATCCGCCCCTGAGGATCAATCGCCAGATCGTTGGGGGCATTGTAAGCCTTTGACTGATAACCATCGGTCAACACGGTAATGCTGCCGTCTGCTTCGGTGCGGGTCATGCGTTTGTTGCCACCTTCGCAGGCAACCAGCCGTCCCTGCTTGTCAAAGGCCAGCCCATTTGCTTTCCCCGAAGGCGTGCGAAAGACCTCCACAACTCCCTCTGCAGTCCGCTTCATGATCCGGTTATTCTCGATATCCGTGAAGTAAACCGAACCCGATGCCGCATGCCAGGCCGGACCTTCAGTGAAGGCCACTTTGCCTTCCACCTTCAAGCCGGGAGCATAAACGGGAGGCTCCGCTCCCATTAAATGACTGACGTTTCCGATCGGGAGCAAGTGTGAAACCAGCATCAGCAGGCAGAGATTCATCCAGTAGAAGCGACTCATAAAAAACTCCTCAGGGGTAGAACTGGTTGGTAGATGTGGGCTCATTCTGTCTTGCCATTCTGCTTCTGATACCACAGGGGATACGGATCATGATGCAACGTCATCTGCTGCTGCAGCAGTGCCCGCATTTCCTGCAGTTTTTCGGCATACTCCGGATTCTCAGCCAGGTCGGTTTCCAGAGGATCCTTGCGATGATGCTCGGCCAGGTATTCGTGTGGATTTTTACCCAGGTGGAACAGCTGCGATTCGCGAACCTGGCCATCCAGGACATCATATTCAATCAGCTTCCAGTCTCCCTGCTTGACACATCGCATCCCCGGCAATGTTCCACCACAGTAGACTCCATACATCACATCGCGCATCGTCTGCTGCTTACCTTCAAGGACAGGAACAAAGCTGGAACCTTCGACCGTTGACGGGGCTTCTATACCAGCCAGTTCACAGAGCGTGGGGAGCACATCCAGCAGATAGACGTTCCCCGGCACACGCGTTCCCGGTTCAATGCCGGGGCCTTTGACAATCAGCGGGACCCGCCAGGTGTGTTCATACAGATTCTGTTTACCCTGCAAACCATGTCGACCAATCGACATGCCATGATCGGCGGTATAAAAAATGTAGGTGTTATCCAGCTCACCCATTGCTTCCAGTTTTTTAAGCACGCGGGAGATCTGGATATCGATGTTTTCCGAGCAGGCCAGATACCGCCCCCGTTCATTACGGATAGTCGCCTCATCACGACGTTCCCAGACTCCTTCCACTGCCACCTCATCCCGCAGATTCGGATGGCCATGATGAAACGGGTGTGCTTCCAGATAATTGACTGGCAATGCCGGCTGCTTTTTGTTCAGCGCTGGCAGCGTGGTTTTATCCTTATGATTGACCGCTCCATAATGGGCATTGTGCTCTGGCTTGCCATAACGGGGATCGTGCGGATGAGTGAACCCGTAGTAAATCAGGAAGGGTTTCTTGTCCTGCTGAGTTTCCCGCTCATTGAGGTAGGTCAACACCTGCTCGGCATGCCAGGCACTTCCTTTTTCATCTTCCGGACCGTAATTGGATTGATCACGCCGGACAGTGAACTTCTGGTTGGCCAGTTCATAACTGTTCCCCCGCTTGCAGGTTCGCATCGTGGCATAGCCTGCCCGATTGAAAACCGCTGCCATCGTATATTCCGGCAGATCAGCCGGGACATGATCCGGATTGCTGGCCAGAGGATTGCGCTGGCGCTTTCCGGAATCAGGAATATGCCAGACTGTTCGACCGGACATCACCATGTGACGGGAGGGAGTACAAACTGCCCCCGACCAGGAACCCATATGATGAGCGGCATCAAACACCATCCCCTCCGCCGCCAGCTGATTGATTGTGGGACAGCGTAGCGGAGAAGCAGGATCATAGACGGGCAGATCGAGCGGCGATTGATCATCCACAATGATGAACAGAATATTGGGACGATCCCCCGCCATAGTAACCTGCCCCCAGGTTCCGGCCAGAGTTCCACAGATTCCCAGTATCATGAACCAGGAGAGAGAGGGAAGTGTCTTATTCATGGTCAACCTTTATCTGAGTGATGATCAGCTACAAGGTGAAAGTGTTGTTTAAGGCGCAGTCGACATGAGTCCGGCTCCGTTGATGACCTCCACCCGATAAGTCGGTTTGGATTTCACTTCTCCCGGACGATCCACATAACGGAATTCCGGGGTTGGTCCGGTCGGAGTATCGTGATAGGAAAGTCCCTGCCACAGTTCGTAACCGTAGTGGGGCAATGCTTTTTCCGGCAAAGTGGCGATTTCCTTTTCATCTCGATAAATCCGAAAGCCCTGCACTCCACTCTCGAAATCGATCTCCGGCTGCCAGCTGATCGTGAATGCTCCCTCCTGCTGCTGAACATCAACCGCAGAAACTCCGGGAGGCGGAGTCGTATCAGCAATCAGGCCATTCGCCCGATATTCTTCCAGCAGCGGCTGCATGGTTTTCTGCCAGTCGGGCAATGCTGCTTTGGCATCTTTCAATGCCAGACTTCCTTCCTCCGGCAAGCGGTGTTCGAGCCAGAATTTGAAATAGGGTATGGCCAGATAACGGGATGCACCACATTCGTGTCCGGTGAGCGGGTCTCCGGCAAACTCGAAGAAATCCGCTCCTGCTTTCTGATACGCCTCCTGCATCGCGGTCAAGCCATTCCACGCACGTTGAAACCGCTCATGATCACGTTCCTTCACACCTGGATTCCCCATCATCGGCACTCGATAAGCTGCCTCCGGAACATCCACCGCTGCGATCTCTCCGGCAGCCCAGTAGGGATAGGCCGTTCCAGAACGAAACCAGATTGCGACAATTCGATCGGCATGATTGATCTGCATCAACGAAGCCCAGAATCCGCCCCCCGAATGCCCCCACAAACACCAGGGCACACTGGTCAACTCGGGATGATTCGTCGCAACAGCCAGATCCTCCAATGCCTGCAGGAAGCGGGCTTCGGAACCATTCCGCGAATCGCACCACAAACGGCAGTCCAGGCCATCCCTGGCCTCATAAGCAGGCCCCAGCAAAGCACAATTGGTCCGCCGTGCCAGCTCCTGCCAGTGCAGATCGTCTGCAGCAGTTCGGCCTCCTAATGAGGCACCGACACCACAACCATGCTGATGCACAATGACTCCTCGAATCGTTTTGAGATCCTGCGGAATCCACAGTGAATAATCGACCGAAATCCTCAACTGAGTTCCCGTCAGATCCGCTGGATAATGCAACTGATAGCGGGTTCCCCTGTTCATTTCCCGAACCGGCCCTTTCGGTGCCCGATCGAGGGGAATTCTCTGGTTGATGATCTGATCCAGCTCGGCGGCGACCTGTTTGGCCTCATCAACCGGGATTCCCGGTTTCACACCAGGACGGGTATGTCCCACAAACGTCATGTAGGATCCATGCAGCGTCTGGATCTTTGTTTTCACTGCGGCCAGTATTTCATTCGGCATGGTCTCAAAGGAAGGAACTCCCCAGGCTCGCAAAATTGTTTCTGCCATCAGCTGATGTCCATCCGCATTAGGATGCACTCCATCGGGGACGATTGTGTAATCCGGATCTGTTTTGCGACGTTCCTTCGTGGCAGCCTCCAAAGGCTGATGCAGATCGACCACCATCTCCGCTCCATGCTCGCCATTCATGATCCACTTGCCATAACGAACCAGAACCTGATCGTAATCGACAAACGGAGCATAGTACGCATACTCCTCCGCACCGGCGGGACGAACCTTCTCTCGCACCGGATGGGAATCAAACGGAGGGGGAGTCATCAGGATCACTTTCGCCCCGGCTGCATGGGCTTTGTCGACAATCTTCCGTATTCCCGCCTGATAAGCCGCGAAGCGTTCTTCACTGAACGGATAATAAATCCCGTCATTCATGCCATAGCAGGCCACCAGCACATCAGGCTTGAGCACTTCCAATGCCCGATCCAGTCGATCATGCACATTGGGGCGTGGGAAAGGATGATCTGGCTCAGACAACCCGGTACAGGTTTCTGAGGAAAGTCCCAGGTTGTAAATCTCCGGGCAGGGGTTCAGTCCCTGCAGTTTCAGCTGAGTCTCAATGATCGCAATGTAACCACCAGCATTCGTGATCGAATCGCCGACAAACAGGATCCGGCGGGCATTGAGCGGGAACCCAGGCTCCTCCGCTCGAACCCCATTCAAGCCAGTCGCACACAGACCCAACAACAGGCAACAGCACAGCCT
>JAGQQT010001050.1 GCA_020426065.1 Planctomycetaceae bacterium
ATGATGCAGTGCGTCTTCCTCATGGGCTTGATGTCCATCGTCTGGGCGCTCTGGGGATACAGCCTCGCCTTCGGCTCGGACATCCTCGGCGGACTCGTCGGTGGCACCGACTATTTCTTCCTCCGCAATGTCATCCCCTTCTGGGACGATGCCGCCAAATCGCAGGTCATCCCCATGGAAGGCTCGATCCCCCGTTCCCTCCACATGGTCTATCAGATGATGTTCTTCATCATCACCCCCGCCCTCATCTGTGGAGCCTTCGCCGAACGCATGAAGTTCAGTGCGATGGTTATCTATTCTATCCTCTGGGGCACCTTCGTCTATTGCCCCCTCGCTCACTGGATCTGGTCCGCCGACGGATTCCTCAACGCCGCCAACCCCCAGGCTCTGGTCCCCGCGTTCGATTTCGCCGGCGGTGCCGTCGTCCACATCAGTTCCGGCGTCTCCGCTCTCATCTGCGCCCTCCTCATCGGTAAACGCATCGGCTACGGCCACGAACCACTCATCCCCCACAACCTCACCTACACGTTCATCGGTGCGGGACTCC
>JAGQQT010001051.1 GCA_020426065.1 Planctomycetaceae bacterium
CCATGGCTGACTCGGGACTCTGCTGCAGCAATGGGAAATCCTGCTCCATCGCAGCGGTGCCGCGGTTCACCAAGTCTTCGAGAGCCTCCTTACGATAAGAAACCTCAGACTCTTGGAACGTCCTAAAGCCGGTACCGGCAGGGATCAAATGTCCAAGGATCACGTTCTCCTTCAATCCCACCAGCTTATCGACGCGACCGGCAAGAGCAGCTTCGGTAAGCACTTTCGTGGTTTCCTGGAAGCTGGCTGCCGAGATAAAGCTACTGCTTTGAACTGCAGCTTTGGTAATTCCCAGCAGCTGTGTACTGGCGGTCGCTGGTTTCGGCTTCTTGCCTTTCGCAGGCGATCCACCCAAAGCCTCCATCTGTGCATTCGTTTGCTCGAACTGATCGCGCGGGACCAGTTTGTCGATCGAGTATTCGCTATCGCCCGGATCTGTAATCTTGATGCAGTTGGCGATTTCGTTGTTAACTCGTCGGAACTCAAACTTGTCCATGACCAATCCCGGCAGTAGCGAAGTATCGCCGGGTGTTTCAATCTTCACCT
>JAGQQT010001052.1 GCA_020426065.1 Planctomycetaceae bacterium
GGCCACCCGCGGACATTTAAAATCCAATTTGATTTGTGTAGATACCATTGCCCAAAAGGAGGGTGAAGTTCCAAACCGTGGCACGCCCAGATTGGAGCGTAGCGGAATGATGGGCGTGGTTGCCTCCGTGTCCTGTCCAATTGAATGCCTCCAACCGATTCACCACGCCCATCCGCTGCGCTCCTGAGCGTGCCACATTTGCCATGTGTATAGACCTAGAGCATGTCGCTGTGTGTCGTCATCAGCCTTTCCAGTTGTTTGACCCGTAGCCGCAGGCGCAGGTGTTTTTACTCGAACAACCCTGAGTGGAAATACCTGCGGCTACGGGTCAAACGATTGTTCCTCGGCACCAAAACAAAAACGGATGACCGGCAGTAAAACCGGTCATCCGTTTTCTTTTTTGTTATCCAGCTAGTTTCGATCAGAACTCACCAACCACCTGGCCATCATCACGGCCCAGCAGTCGTTCGTAGATGCTGTTCACCAGATAGGCGTTACCAGTTCCAACATCGTTATTGTGGTCGATGTTTTCACTGATGAAGCG
>JAGQQT010001053.1 GCA_020426065.1 Planctomycetaceae bacterium
CATGAGACGCCTTATATAATGAGTTAGATATGTTGAACACTTCGAAGTACCCTTGTGGTCAGACGCGTCGCGAGTTTGTCTGGAGGATGGGGCATGGTGTTGCCGGCCTTGCGATGGCGGATCTGTTGTTTCGCGAAGGATTCTTTCGGACTTCGGCGCTTGCGGCGGACTCCGATGAGACGTTGAACCCTCTGGCTCCTAAACCGCCGCAAATCATGCCGAGGGCGAAGGCATGTATCTTTCTGACGATGAATGGCGCGCCCTCGCAAGTGGATACGTTCGACTACAAACCGGAACTGGAAAAGTACGCCGGACAGCCGTTGCCAGCCGACAGGAAGTACATCAATTCCGGCGGACGAAAAGTCGGTTATCTGACTCCTGCTTGGCGGAAGTTTCGTCCCGGAGGTGAAAGCGGTCTTCTTATCTCGGATTATTTCCCCAATGTGCGAGAGCATGCCGACAAGCTCTGCGTGCTGAACTCGTGTCACACCGACAGCCACGCACACGGATCGGCGCTGGTTGCCATGAATACGGGTAAGAC
>JAGQQT010001054.1 GCA_020426065.1 Planctomycetaceae bacterium
TGCTCGGTGCTTATTCGGCGCTAAGCAGACAAATTGGACTGGGCAAAGTCCGAATGCACGTCTTTAAGGAAATGCTTGATTTGGTAGTTGTCGATGGCCACGCCAAGGGCATCATCACCCGCGACCTGAGAACAGGCAAAATCGAATCACATGCTGCGCACGCTGTTGTGCTCGCCACAGGCGGTTACTCGACTGTGTTCTTTCTATCGACCAACGCCAAGGGCTGTAACGTCACAGCAGGCTACCGCGCTCATCGCCGCGGCGCCGCTTTTGCAAATCCCTGCTACACACAGATTCATCCGACCTGCATTCCGCAGCACGGCGATCACCAAGCTAAGCTGACATTGATGTCCGAATCGCTCAGAAACGACGGCCGCGTCTGGGTCCCCAAAAAGCCAAACGACCCGCGTCGCGCTCGCGACATTCCTGAAGCAGAACGCGATTACTACCTCGAGCGAAAATACCCGAGCTTCGGCAACCTCGCCCCGCGAGATATCGCTTCGAGAAGCGCAAAAGAAGCCTGCGACAACGGACTCGGCG
>JAGQQT010001055.1 GCA_020426065.1 Planctomycetaceae bacterium
GAGTGGCAGGGATGAGAAGCAAAGCGAATGGCCCTGACTGGAGTTGCCGAATGTTAGGCATTGTTCCATCTGGATGGCACAGATTCTCGAAGGAAGGGGTGGCTGGGGTCGAATGAAATGAGCCCCCAGAAGTAGTTGTGCAGTATGGGTGCAACATCGTGAAACCCTTCTGATTAGGACTGATGATTTAGTGCTAACCACGAAGGACACAAAGAGCACGAAGAAATCAGAACACAGGTCGAATATTCCCTTCGTGCTCTTCGTGTCCTTCGTGGTGAGACTTCTCCGAGTGCAAGTTGAGCAACCAGTGGCAGGGTGGCAGGACCAAAGCGAATGGCCCTGATTGCCCCTCACGCCTGAAATTCCGTGACACTCAGCCAACTGGCTGATAGACTTTCAGCCGACTGCAAGACAACTCCTTCCTGTCAGGTCGCACGGTGCTGCCTGCAGGTGATTGGTGGATTCTTCCTGTTAACAGGTTCGCCATGAAACGACTGCTTACATTTACTTTCGTGCTCTTATTTGCTTCGCTTGCATTTG
>JAGQQT010001056.1 GCA_020426065.1 Planctomycetaceae bacterium
AATGTGGCCTTTGGCCCATTCATGATCTTCACGGACATCAAAGATCAACAGAGCTGCTCCCTCTGCCAGCCGTTGTTGCACATCCGCAACCGTGCACTCCTGAATCCTGGCCCGTGACTGATCCACGAGTTGTTCAAAGCGTTTGCCATGCTGTGGTGCCATGGAAGTCCTTTCGTGTTCAAACTGTGTATGTCTGGGATAACGAAGTGAATTCTCAACCGGGTGGCTGGGCGATCCGCTTGCGGAAGCCTTCGAATTGAAAATGAAGGTCACTTGTGAAGGTCTGGCGTTCCCCCTCATCCGCCTTCGGCACCTTCTCCCTCAAGGGAGAAGGAATAAAATCGCTCCCTCAAGGGTGAAGGGACTCACGTCGAGGTCTTTTCGATTGCCAGTTCGACTTTCTCTTCGCCGACGTTGACTTCCTTGCCTGCAGGCAGACTCTTGTGGGGCTCGATTCCGTTTGCCAGAGTTTCATTGCAGATGAACTGTGTCCAGGTCGCGAGCATTGGATTCAGTTTGCCTTCCGTATCGACCAGCTG
>JAGQQT010001057.1 GCA_020426065.1 Planctomycetaceae bacterium
CCGTCAGCTTTTACAGTCTGTTTAATTATACGCTGACTGCATGCTGTTGAGTTCAACAGTTTTTATTTGCCGGTTCCCAGGAATGTTTTGATGGAACCGTAAATTGCTTCTTTATCATCAATTTCTGAGAGGATCAGATTATCGAACTCCTCTTCCACTTTGCGGAGCTCTTTAATGAAATCACCCGATCCATACGGACTGCGGACCTGTCCGTAACAGAACAGATTACAGATCGGAAACAGATTCTGCTTGAGATTTTCGATACAGTCCGAATTGTCTTCGCCCCAGTTGTCTCCATCCGAAAACTGAAAGCAATAGATGTTCCATAACGAGGGAGGAAAATCCCGTTTGATAATGTGGTCGGCTGCCCGGTAAGCGGATGAGATACGTGTTCCGCCGCTCTCTCGAACGCGGTAAAACGTATCCTCATCCACTTCATGAGCGACAGCATCATGCACGATATAACGACGTTCAATGCCGTCATACTGACGCTTGAGCCAGGTATCGATCCAGAAGGCTTCCGTACGGACGATTTCTT
>JAGQQT010001058.1 GCA_020426065.1 Planctomycetaceae bacterium
GGGTTCCTCGAGACGATTGCAGGACTGCGTCGTCCCGACGACATGATCCCATATATGAGCAACTGGGCAATGTTTCAGGAAGGCGTCGAGGGCGACACGGATTCGTTCGATTTCAGCTCGCTGAAACGTATGGATGATGGCTGCGATGATGCCGCCTACCACTTGGAAAACACAAGCACGATTCGGTACGAGAGTGCCAAGATCGGACGCAACGAAGCGTGTCCCTGCGGCAGCGGCAAGAAGTACAAAAAGTGCTGCGGCAGGAAGTAGGACGGACCGAGCCGCGACTTCTGTCTTGCCCTGATGCTTCTCTGGCGGCTGCCTGCGGCCGTTGCCGTTCCCGTAGACGGCGTTCAATTCGCGAACTGAAATAACGGGACTGGGCCAAGGAGAGAGAACCATTTGAGCCTCGGAATTCCGCGCGTGTGCGCCGCCGCAACGCTGACATTACCGACACCGCCGCCGCTTGGCCGTTGCGATTCCGGATTCTTCCGGAATCGAGATAGAAGACGCCGTTTTACCGGTGGTTTTCAAGT
>JAGQQT010001059.1 GCA_020426065.1 Planctomycetaceae bacterium
GCTTTGACTTCCACGCCTTCAATGGGAATGGCACTGCCTTCGTTCATCAGCAGGGAGCCATCGGCCCCCAGAGTCATTGCCACATGCGGCGCGTGCTGGTGAATGGCCTGGGCACAGTCAATCGGGTCGGTTTTTTCGGTCAGGGCGCGGGCTTCATCCAGATTGCAGAACAGCAGATCGACCGGGCCGTGCAGCAGTTCGAGAAATTCATCGCGGAACAGCGAAATCAGGAACGGATCGGAAACGGTGAACGCCACCTTCACGTTGTTCTTCTTCGCCAGTTCGATGGCCCGGTAAGCGGCCGCCTTCGTGCTGTCTCCGGTGAACAGATACCCCTCGACATACACCCATTCCGACTGCCGGATCATCTCCTCGTCGATATCTTCCGGGCCGAGCGTGGACGAAGCGCCCAGGCTGGTGAGCATCGTCCGCTGGGCATCTTCGGTAATCAGCACGACGCAGGTGCCGGTGGGTTCGTCGGTCGGATCGACATCGGTTCCCACGCCAATCCGCCGCATGTCCTCCAGCCAGAATTC
>JAGQQT010000105.1 GCA_020426065.1 Planctomycetaceae bacterium
AGAAATCTGGAACGATGCCGGGATTCCGTTTGCCATCGAACTTCCCCGGCCAGTGACGGCAGTTCCATTGATCAAGGCGATTATGGGTCTACTGCAGTTGCTGGTTGAAGACTGGCGATATCCGGCTGTGAAAAAACTGTTGCGGGCAGGCAGTGTTTACAATCCGGAAGCATTTCCCCGAGTCAATGAAATTCTGACACTGTTGCGGCAACTGAACTGGCGTGGCTCACGTTCCGAACTGCTGGACGATCTCCAGCTGATGAGGTCCCGTTGTGAGCCGGAGTCGGAGCAAGAAATTCTGCTGCAGAGCGCGCTCAATCTCTTTGAAATGCTGGATCATCTTTGTCAGAAATTTCCCCAGCGAGCCAGTTGTCAGGAATTCACGCAGCATCTGCTGGCATTCGCCCGAGAGACCTTTTTCGGTGAATTGAATCCGGCCTTGGAAAGTGCTCGAGAACAGAGTGCCGAGTGGGATCTGATTGTTGGGATGTTTCATGATGCCAGCAATTTTCAGGATGAGTTGAGTGGCTCTGAAACTCGTGAACTCTCCCGGGAAGACTATCTGGAGTGGATTGAGGATCAATGCCTGACGCAGCAAATCGCGGCGACCAGAGCGAAACCGCATCAGGTGGCGATTGTGAATGCGAACGATGCCCGGCACATGCGGGTGGATCATCTGTTCGTCATGAATCTGCAGGAAGGAGTATTCCCTTCATCTGCAGAGCATCAGCCGTTTTATACTGAGCGTGAACGCAGCCAGTGGAATGAACTGGGGATTCCTCTCGATCAGCGGAGTTCGCACTATTATGACGAAATGCAGTTTTTCTACCGGCTTCTGACCCGCGCCCAACGCTCCCTCACACTCTCATATTCCTACGTTTCCACATCAGGGCAGCCTCTCTATGCCAGTCCGTTTTATCAGGCGGTGCAAAGTCTGTTTGACAAGACGGCGGGCATTGAAACCCGAATTGATCAACTCTCTCCTTTGCCAGAGAGAAACGAACTGTTAACGCAATCGGACCTGAGGATCTTCGGGATGTCCCGGATGCATCTCGGCGAGGCTGGTTTAATGCGGTTTCTCTGGGAATCTGAATCGTCCCGTCAGACAATTGAAAACGTATTGGGTGCGGTCCGGATGAATGCCGCCCGATTTGAGCAGCATGGCTTCACTGCTTATGAGGGGCTGCTGGAAAATCCGAGCATCCAGGAAGAGATTGGCAATCATTACCACACCCGGTATCCCTTCAGTGCTTCGCAACTGGAACGCTATTCCTCCTGTCCATTTCGGTTTTTTCTGGAGCGAATTCTGCAACTGGAGTCCATCGAAAGTCCCCGATTGCGGACAGATAGTCGGCGCAGAGGTGTAGTTATTCATGATCTGCTGGCAACATTGCATCAGCCAGAAGAAACAGATGAGCAACCGGAGCAATCTTTGGGAGAACGGTTCAGTCAACTGATCCAGGAACGATATCAACGCTCATTCAGCCACAATGAATTACAGAACGTCCTGCTGGAAGTGGAGCAGCGTCTGTTGACGGAATGGGCAGATCTGTATGAAGAGAATCACGGGCTTTATGAAGCGTTGTTCGATGATGGCTGGGAAAGTCCTTTTCGGCCAGAACATCAGGAACTGGCCTTCGGTGGCGATGCGGAAAGGGAAACCAGTCAGAAACTGCCTGCCGTCCCGTTTGGACCAGCAGAGAATCCCGTGTATGTCGAAGGGCGAATCGATCGGATCGATGTGACGACCCAGGGGGAGCGGACTTATTTCTCACTGATCGATTACAAAACGGGAGCCCTGCCAGATGTCTCGGATAAACTGGTCGAACGGGGTATTTCCCTGCAGTTGACCCTGTACACCATTGCCATCGTCCGTCTGGAACTGCTGGGACCGGGTGCAGTCCCCTGGCAGATTGGATATTGGGATTTGAAGGAGAAAGGTTTTCAGCGAAAGATGACAAATCTTCGCAAGAAAAACATTGATCCACTCGGCCAGGAATTTGTGGATCGAATGAGTGAAACGCTCGATCGGGTCTTGCCGGAAATTATATCCCGTTTACGCAAAGCAGAGTTTCCGGTCATCAGTTTCGATCATCAGTGTACCGCTCATTGTCCCTACCATATGACGTGTCGGATCAATCAGGTGCGAGCCGTTGCAGAACCTCTGGAAAAACGCTGGGGATGGATCACGGAATCAGAAGAAACCAAACAGCTGGAACAATAACTGCCGTTTGCAGAGACAACTTTATTTGAAGCTGCTGAGGATTCATGCCTTACACAGAACAACAGCATCAGGCAATCTTTACTCGGGATGTTTCCGTCGCTCTGGCAGCCGGTGCCGGTTGCGGTAAGACGTTCGTCCTCACGGAACGCTTCGTTAATGAGCTGATCCGAAACCCGGATGCGGAAACGCTCGACCAGTTGCTGGCGATTACGTTTACGGATCGAGCGGCCCGCGAAATGAAAGACCGGATTCGGGAGCGGATTCGGATCCAGTTAAGACAATGTCCGGAAGAGGAAGTTCTCCGCTGGCAGTCAGTGTTACGGGATCTGGAAACGGCCCGCATCCAGACAATCCACTCATTCTGTACTTCAACATTGCGCCGTTTTGCCACCGAACTGCAACTCGACCCCGAGTTTTCCGTCCTGGATGCTCCCACATCTGCCACTCTGATGTATGAAACCGCAGAGCGGACTGTGGAGAAACTGCTCCGCCAGAAAAACGACGATGTCTGCGTGCTGGTTCTGAGATATGGGATAGAGGAAACGGTGCAACTGCTCAAGTTGTTACTTCTGAAGCGGTTTCCATTTCGGGAAGCCAGCCAACAGGCGCAGACAACAGACGAGTTGCTGGAAGTGTGGCAGCGATGGTATCGGGACCGCTTTCTCCCCGCACTGGTCAATGACCTGATCACCAATATTCAAAAACTGGAGTTAATGCCGGTTGTTGAAAGTGAAATGGGAGATGCTCCCCGCTGGCAGGAACGACGCACGATTCTGCTGCAGATCTGGAATGAGATTCAGGATTCTGGGGAACTGACTCTGGATCTGGCCAAACAGTGGCGGGAAGCAGCCACGATCCAGTATGTGCCGCCCAAAAACTGGTCTTCGCCCGATGTCCAGGAAACTCTCAAGGCAGGACTGAAACAGATTCGGGATCTGCTGGATACCTGCCTGGAAGTCATGGAGTTTGATCCGATTGCAGCTCGGCATGGTGCCGAGTTGGGACTTTGTCTGCAGCGGGTCGGACAGGTTGTGCTGGATGATTATCAGACCCGCAAGCGGCAACTGGCGGCACTGGATTTTGATGATCTGCTGCTGGAAACGAGGAATCTGCTGCTGAGTAATCCTGCTGTCTGCCGGGCATTGCAGAATTCGATTTCATTTCTGCTTCTCGATGAATTTCAGGATACGGATCCGGTTCAGACGCAAATCGTCCGCTCAATCTGTGGCGAACGTCTGCCGACGGGAGGACTGTTCCTGGTCGGGGATATCAAGCAGTCGATTTATCGCTTCCGGCGTGCCGATCCGAATGTGTTCCGGCAGCTTCGTCGCGAAATTCCGGATCAGGGACAACTGGAGTTGACCAAGAACTTCCGCAGCCAGCAGGGAGTGCTCGACTTCGTTAACGACCTGTTTACGGTGGCGATGGGTGAGGAATATGAACCGCTCACATCGTTTGATGAGAATGTCTATCCTCCCGATGAGAAAACAGAATTTCTGTGGTCGAGCAGCGAGCTGCCGGCGGACGCTTCTGCCAGAGAGAAGCGGTTTGTCGAGGCTGACTGGATTGCCTCACGAATCCGGGAACTCCTGCAGGATGAGACGCCCCGGATTCGTCAGAAGAACTCCGCTGGCCAGGTTGAGCTGCGTTCTGTGCGGGCAGGGGATATCACCATTCTCTTTCGGGCGATGAGTCATCTGGCCGTGTATGAAGATGCACTCAAGCGAGCGGGAATTGGGTATTATGTGGTAGGAGGCCGGACATTCTTCGCCCAGCAGGAAGTGTATGACCTGGTCAATCTCTGCCGGTTTCTGGATGACGATTCTGATGACATCGCACTGGTGGGAGTGCTGCGTTCGCCAATGTTTGGCTGTTCTGATGAAACGCTCTATCTGTTGCGGCGACCGGATCGGAGTCTGTGGCAGAGTCTGCAGTCGGGCAGCTATTCCCGAATTCAGGATCGATTGCAGTTGGCCGCTGTTGGTCGGGCTCGGGAGATCCTGATCAAACTACTGCTGCAGCGGGAGCGGGAAGGGATTGGTCCACTCCTGCGGAACGCGGTTGCCTGGACGGGTTATGATGCCGCCCTGATGACCGAGTTTCTGGGTGAGCGGAAAGTTGCCAATCTGCAGAAACTTCTGACGATGGCCGATCAATTTGATCAGCTCGGTCTGCTTGGTTTGACCGAATTATGTGATCGTCTGATTGAATCCGTGACTGAAGAGGCACAGGAAGAACTGGCGGTGACTCATGCTGAGGCTGGAGATGTGGTTCGACTCATGACGGTTCACCAGTCGAAAGGGCTGGAGTTTCCGGTGGTGATTGTGGCCGATCTCAATCCGCAGGCCCATTCGAGCCGGGATTCTCTCGTGGTTCATCCCGAACTGGGAATGCTGGTCCGCCTGCCGGTTATTCAGGGACAAAAATTGAAAAACCCGGCACTGATGATGCATCATTTTCAGGAGAAATGGGAAGAGGAGCGGGAATCGATCCGCCTGTTTTATGTCGCCTGTACCCGGGCTGCCGATTTGCTGATTCTTTCTGCTTACTGGACTGAAGAAGAGACCGTCAAAGGGGCCTGGTTGAAGCTGCTCCAGCAACGGTATCGTCTCGAAACCGGTTTGACGGCAGGGGATCCCTATCTGGGGACGGGAGCGGGAATTGCTTATGATCCAGCCAGTCTTCCAAAAATTCGAGTCATTCGAGATCGGCCAGCGGAACGGTTCGAGCTGGATCGAGAACAGACCGTGCCGCTGCAGCAATGGGCTGAATATCTCGCAGAAAGTGCGGCGGAAACTCCTCCGGCGATGGCCTTGCCGGTACCACCTTTGGCGGTCCTGCCCAGTAGGATTTCCGTTTCAGAACTGGAGGCAATTGATGCCCGCTTGCAGCCGGTTGCCGCTGCCAGGGGATCCTCAAATCGTGAACAGAACCTGACTGCAGAACAGGCCGAACAACTGGGAAACCTTGTTCATGCGGCGGTTGAACTGGGAGAGGAACTCGAACAGTTTTCTCCCGAGCAGATTGTCGATCGGCTAGCAGCCCGATCATGGCCTGACCTGCCAGAAGAAATCCGTCAACTGGCCTGCTCTCGGCTGGCGGCATTTCAGGATTCGGATCTGGCGCAGCGGCTGCAGCAGGGAGCCCAGGTTTATCGCGAGATTGTATTTGCTTACCGCTGGAGACTCAAATCAGGAGCCGCTGTTCTGTTGAGTGGAGTGGTGGATTGTCTCTATCAGGATTCAGATGGAAACTGGCACCTGATCGATTACAAAACAGGAGCAGTTCCAGTCAGACAGGCAGATCTGATCCAGAAGTTTGGGATTCAACTCTTTGTGTACCAGCTTGCGATGAAAGAGTTCTTTGGCCAAGATGTGCACTCGACAACCCTCGTGCAATTGGGCAAGTCGATTCAGGAAATCCCCTTCCTGCTCGAAACTGGCGACATCAGCCAGCTGCAACAGCGGATTGAGCAGGCCATTCTGCAATCAGAGTCTATTCCCCCGGATGAGCTGGCGGTTACGTGAATCAGTTTGAAGCGTCAGAAATCTGGGATCAGTTACGCCATGAGCCGGAACTGATCAGGCAGGCCGGGAGTCTGTCTGACGATCCGTTAAAGCGGCAGAAAATTCTTCGGCAACAGTATTCCGATTCGCTGGTTCGTCTGGCCTGTGAACTGGCTGACTTACGCAGCAAGGCTCACGAAAAGTTTGAGCAAGCGGACCAGCTCTGGTTGACAAGGCAGTCCTACGAGCAGGCTTCGACTTTAGAACTGGCTGCTTACAAGGCAGAACGCTTCGCCAGATTGAACCCCGCTCCGGATCAGATTCTCGATTTCTGTACCGGGGCCGGGATCGATGCGATTGCTTTGAGTCGTATAGCCCCGGTGATCAGTTTCGATCTTGATCCTTTGCTCTCCAAACTGGCAGCCTGGAACGCGGAGAGTTTTCCCGATCACCATCCGATTCAGTTTGAGCAACAGGATGTCACCCAGGTTCCGTTTGCTGGAAAAGTGATCCACTTTGATCCCGATCAGCGAGATCAGTCAGGGCGTCGGCATCGTCGGCTCGAGTTGATCAGTCCCCCGCTCGAATTTTTGCAGCAGGTTTCAGCACAGGCCAGGGCAGCGGCCATTAAGCTGAGTCCGGCCAGCAACTTCGGAGGGAAGTTTCCCGAGGCGGAAGCGGAATTGATCAGCTGGCGCGGGGAGTGCAAACAGGCCGTCATCTGGAGTGGGGAGTTTGCGGAGCCGGGATTATGGCGGGCGACTGTTTTGCCAGCGAATGCCACCCTGGCTGGAGATCCACTGGAAGCCTGGCCGGAATTTTCCGGAGTGGAACAGTACGTTTACGATCCCGATCCCGCCATCACCAGGGCCGGTTTGATCAATCTGCTTGCCGCTCAGGAATCGGTTTCCCGTCTGGATGATGCCGAGGAATATCTCACCTCCGCCGAGCCGGTCAGCAGTCCCTTTATGACTCGGTTTCGGGTGCTCGAAGTCTTCGGTCGTAACGAAACGCCACTCAAACAGTACCTGCGAACACGGGAAATTGGTGTGCTGGAAATCAAATGCCGTCACCTCAAAATTGATGTCGTCCGCAAGCGGAAATCGCTGCTGGTTCCGGGTGAAAATGCCGCGACTCTCATCTTCGCCCGGGTCAGTGGAAAAACCGCGATCCTGGTTTGTGAGCGGGAAGCGGAAGGCTGAGTCGACTCACTTCATCTCCCATTCATCCTCGAACGGGACAGTCAGTTGAGATCGGGGCAGGTTGCAGATATTCTGCCTCTGGGGGATTGATCTCCATTTATTGATGCATGGCAATTCACAGATTCTGAGAGGAACAACTAATGGACACGACGAATGGATCACTGAATCGGAAACTTCGCATGGCGCTTGTCGGAGGCGGTCAGGGCTCATTCATTGGTCGCGTTCATGCCACGGCGGCCGTGCTCGATAATCGGGCGGCTCTGGTGGCTGGTGCTCTTTCTTCGAATCCCGAAAAGGCAAAGAAGTCCGCTCCTTCCTACGATATTCCCGAATCGCGTGCTTACGGCAGCTATCAGGAACTGGTTGAAAAGGAATCCAGTCTCTCATCTGATGAGCGGATTGATTTTGTGAGCGTGGCCACTCCCAATCACACCCACTACGAAGTGGCCAAGTGTGCTCTCGAAGCTGGCATTAACGTGATTTGCGATAAACCCATGACCTTTGATTTCGCACAGGCCGAAGAGCTGGTCAAAGTCGTGGAAAAATCGGGAGCCGTGTTTGCCGTTTCGCATAACTACACCGGCTATCCACTGGTCCGCATGGCCCGCGAAATGATTCTGGCTGGAGAGTTCGGAGAAATTCAGGCCATCCGCTCCAACTACATTCAGGGCTGGCTGCGAACCAAGCTGGAAGATTCCGATCAGAAACAGGCCGCCTGGCGGACAGATCCTTCCAAGTCGGGAGCAGCCGGCGCATTTGGCGATATCGGAACTCATGCCTACAACCTGGGACGTTACATGACCGGGCTGGTTCCGGATGAAGTCTCCTGCCACCTGAAAGCCATGGTGAGTGGGCGAGCGCTGGATGATTATGGACATGCCGTAATTCGACTCGAAAACGGCGGGTTGATGACAGTGACTGCTTCCCAGATTTCTCACGGACGGGAAAACGATCTGTTCATTGAAATTGATGGAACAAAGAAAGCACTGGCCTGGCGACAGGAGAACCCGAACGAAATGATCATCCGGGAAAACGGTCAGCCACACAAAATCTACACCCGTGATCCGAACGCTCCTTTCATCACACCACTGGCCGCAGCTTCCTGCCGACTCCCTTCAGGGCATCCGGAAGCATTCTTCGAAGCGTTTGCCAACGTCTACCGATTTGCTTACGACGCCATGATTACTCGGGCAGAAGGTAAGGACTTTGAAAAGCGGGACACGATTTATCCCAACGTTTACGATGGAGCGGAAGGGATGTATTTCATCCAGCAATGCGTGGCCAGCAGCAGCGAAAACGGAGCCTGGTTGCCGATGAAATACACCAACGCTCGACGCTAGTACGCTTGCAGATCGTTCACTACAGAATGGGAAGCAGGTGCCAGATGCGTTGGATCCGATTTGAACTGACAGAACAGGATGCCGTCCTCGGAAATACGCAACTGGCGCTCGCCTATCCAGTGATTCGTCGCACTCAGTTTCGTGCTGTCATTGGCGTTTTTCTCTACATGATGGCAGTCACGTTGCTGCTTGCCTGGCTTGTTGGACGTCAAGGTGCAATGAGTGTGATCGGCTTTGGGGCAATCATTTCAATAATTGTTACCTGGCTTGTCATTTTTCAATATCGCCGCGGTACCCGAAATAATATGCGCGGCATCATTCGGGATTTGCCAACCGAAGCCTATCTTACCGAACACAAGATCGAAATTCTGAATGATGGGGTGGAACGATCTTCCAAGCTCCATCGAACATGGCTTGCCTGGAAAGCGATTCATAAACTGGATGAAACGAAACAGTTTTATTTCATCCAAGGCGGCCCAGCACACACATTCATGATTCCCAAAGCTCGTATTCTGGAAGGAAATCTGGAACAGTTCTGGCAGGAGCTGAATGAAGAGTGGACCAAATCACGCGGAACTGCAGATCGTGCATAATTAGAATCGACTAGCCCAATCCGCAACGTGTCACTTTTTGAATTTGCACTGGAATGGAATCGTGATCGTGCAGTTTCTGAAAGAGTTCTGGCTGTTTGGTTTGAAGCAGGCATCCGCCTGTCTGTTTGGTGCTTATCTGCTGTTCTGGATTCTGCTCACCAAACTCTGGTATCCACTCGATGACATTCTTTACCGCTACGACTTTCTGCTGATTTGTGCCATCCTCTTTCAGGCGATGCTGCTGGCGTTCCGGCTCGAAACCTGGCGGGAAGGACTCGTGATTGCCATCTTTCACGTGGTGGCCACCATCATGGAAATCTTCAAGACTTCCGAGTCCATTGGTGCCTGGGCCTATCCGGGTGAAAGTATTGTGCGAATTGGCAACGTCCCACTGTTTGCCGGGTTCATGTATTCGGCCGTGGGCAGTTATCTGGCCAGGGTCTGGAGGTTATTTGACTTCCGGTTCACCAACTTTCCTCCTCTGCCGGCAGCATTCCTGCTGACCATCATCATTTACATCAACTTTTTTTCACACCACTACTGGTATGACTTACGCATCCCGCTCCTGATTGGCACGATCGTTCTGTTTGGACCGACCTGGATTTATTTTCGAAACGATAAGGTCCATCGCCATATGCCGCTGGCTATCGGTCTGTTTCTGGTGGCCATATTCATCTGGTTTGCCGAAAACATCGCCACCTATTCCCATATCTGGGTCTATCCCAACCAGTCGGAAACCTGGCAGATGGTTCCCTTTTCAAAACTGATTGCCTGGTATCTGCTCATGCTGCTCAGCTTTGTCCTGGTCGCACTGTTGAATCGGCCTCAGGTCTATCACCGGGAAGATTTCATCATTTCCGACCAGCTCTAGATTTCAGAGTTGTTGAATTCGTTACGAGCGAAATCGGAGCGGGTTATGGAAATGGCGCCCAAATTCCAAGCCCTCACAGGGCAATTACCACATCGAAACTTCATCGATTACCGGAGCCTGAGGTTCGATTACTGTCCGCTTCCGGTACACAACTGCGGAAGTTTGTGAAGCATGTGTATTCTGATCCCGACGATGTTCCCAATACCACAGTGCGAACAAAGAGAGGCTCCCCAGCAGCATCGTCCAGAGGGGCTTGCCGAATGAGGCATCCAGATTCTGATTGTACTCAATCTGCACCAGCATCCACCCAATCCGAGAGAGCCCGAACAGGATAAACAGTGAGGTAAACCAGAGCGTGATCGTCGGCAGCTCAGATTTGGAATGCCGGATCAGAATCGCCAGCAGTGAAAAAGTAAGGTACACCAACAGGTAGATGCAGACAAAAAATGTGTCGCTCCACTCTTTCTGGACTTGATACCAGATTGAGTTCAGGAAGAATGCAATTGGCAGCGCAACTCCCCAGAACAGAAACTGAAACAGATACCTGTGTGTTTTGGTGTGTGTTGGAATGATTCCTCTCATGATTTTCCTCCTCACGCGATCTTCATGATCCGAGATCCTGTGAACACCGTTCCTGCTATGAGAAACGAAAAAACGGGAGAGAATGGTCAGTGAATCCTCAAAAAATCAGAAAAAACCAGAATCCTCCGTTGTGTTCCGTGGTGCCTGTTTGATGTAACATCAATAAAATTCAACTGTTACCACAAAGGTGAATAAATGTTCTGGTGTAGTCGGGAA
>JAGQQT010001060.1 GCA_020426065.1 Planctomycetaceae bacterium
TGCCATACAGTCGTGCGAACAACTGCAGCAGAAAACTGGCCTCGTTGGAACTGCGTCCACTGAAGTACCAGAAGGTTTCATCCGCGGAAATCGATTTCAATCGCGAAGTGATCCGCTCGAGGGCCTCGGCCCAGGAAATGGGGCGATAATAGTTGTCTCCCCGAGTGTACAGCAGGGGCTGGGTGAGTCGTCCGGCGGTTTCCAGTTCGCGGGGGGAAAAGGCCTGCAGTTGGGGCAGCGAGTACGTCTCGAAAAATCGCTCGGGAATCGCTCCCTGCATATCGGCGACCATGGCCTGGAGGCTTTTCTTGCAAACTTCCGGGAAGGCACCCCGTTCGTTCACCATGCCCCCTTTCTGGCCTCCCATGCCCAGCGCGCAGGTTTTGCAGGCGTTTTTGCTGCGCATGGCCTTCCAGAGCTTCCAGAGTCCCCCGGCTTCTCGCGATTTTTTCCAGGTGTAGGCGATGGCTCGCCAGCCTCCTCCCGATTTGACTGGTTGCATGCGAGAACTTTCCCTGAAATTCATCCGATTC
>JAGQQT010001061.1 GCA_020426065.1 Planctomycetaceae bacterium
AGCCGTCGTTCTCTTGGTTTTTCGAATTGGGTCTCACACGACGAGTCGCTGATCATCAACTCGCAAGATGCTATTCGTTATGTTCCGTGAACCTAGAGGTCGTGCCCCTCGGCACCGTACTCCTTTAAGACATCGCCCCGCATTTGGAACGCCTCGGATTTTAGTTCTTGGATTGTTGCTGGCATTCAGTCCATCGACCACCTTCGCCGATTCTCCTTCGCCTATCGATTTCAATCGCGACATCCGGCCCTTGCTGTCGGATCGTTGTTTTGCCTGCCATGGTCCTGACGCAAAATCGCGAGCAGCAGGTCTCCGATTGGACGCGAGAGACGATGCGGTGGCGGAAAACGGTTCATCCGGAGTGATCGTTGCTGGTGATGCGGATAACTCTGAACTCGTTCGCCGCTTAACAACCGACGATTCTTCGGAGCGCATGCCTCCCGAGGACCATGACGAGCCGTTGACCGATGAAGAAATCAAACTGATTGAGCGTTGGATCAATGACGGTGCAGCGTACGCGGTTCATTGGTCC
>JAGQQT010001062.1 GCA_020426065.1 Planctomycetaceae bacterium
CCGTATGACGAATTCGTACGCGACCAGATCGCAGGTGATCTGCGCGGCGGCAGCACCGACGAGGAACGAAACTCGCGGATCATTGCTACCGGATATTTGGCCAACGCAAGGCGTTTTGGTTCCCGTGTCGTTGACTATCCACAACATCTCACGATCGAGGATACGATCGACAATCTGGGGCGTACATTTTTGGGCCTAACCCTGAGTTGTGCCCGTTGCCACGATCACAAATTTGATCCGATTACAAATCGTGACTACTATGGCCTGTACGGAATCTTTCACAGCACTCGCTATCCGTGGCCGGGAATCGAACTCGACAAACGCCAACGGGATTTTGTGCCGCTGACTTCGAGTGCGAAACAGACCGAAATGGAACAGGCGCTAGCCACGCGTTCGTCGGAACAGGCCCGGCTGGATGCCGATGTGAAAAACCTCCGGAAGGCACTCAAACAGACGGCGGACGCAGAGAAGAAAAGCATTGAGCAGAAGCTGAAAGCCGCGGAGAAACTGGCGAAGGCACATCTGGATCTG
>JAGQQT010001063.1 GCA_020426065.1 Planctomycetaceae bacterium
GTGGCAAGCAGTAACGGGGGAGCGCCCGGCACATCCGCCGAGGGACGGAGTACGGACTCAATCGACTGGTCTTGTTCCGCCGCGCGCACCAGCAGGGCCATCTCCCAGGCGGTCACATAGTGGTAACGAAGGTTGGGCCGTTCCCGACTCCATCCAGCGACTGACGCATGAAACTCTTGCATCGGCTCACCAAGCAGCATGCCGGTATTCGAGTCCTTGCAGCCGTGCGTGTGCAGTTTGACGAACCGCCAGTCGGGCCGGCCCGCCACATGCACTCCCGCATTCAGCCACAGCTGAAACCGTCGACCATCCGGCCCGCGTCCAGCGTGCAGATCGCCATTTTCAATCCGCGGCATGATGCCGGCCCGCCGGTTCCGCCAGTCCAGGGTCAGCGGTCCCTGAATCAGCAGCAGGGAGTCTTCTGGTGGCTGCACCCCCACGGCAGCCCGCTGTCCGGTCTCATGAGACCGCGGTCGGCCGGGCTGGTTCCGCGCGTAGTAAATGCGGTTGATCGTGCTGATCTGCGTATCA
>JAGQQT010001064.1 GCA_020426065.1 Planctomycetaceae bacterium
TTGACTCAATAAAACCAATACCTCTTAAGAACATTTCATTCGGAATCAACTGTGGGAATCATCGTACAGAAATTTGGCGGCACCAGTGTCGCCGATGCCTCCAAAATCAAAGCCGCTGCTGCCCGGGCTGTCGAAGCCCACCGCGCGGGAAATCAAATCGTGATGGTTGTTTCGGCGCGAGGTAAAAAGACCGATGAGCTCGTCACACTCGCGGCGGAAATCACGGCTCATCCGTCACCACGCGAAATGGATGTTCTTCTCTCCACGGGTGAGCAAGAAACAATCGCCCTGATGTCGATGGCGATTTTGGAGATGGGAATTGAAGCGGAAAGTATGACCGGTTTTCAGATCGGCATTATCACCGATTCCTCCTTCAGCAAAGCCCGTATTCAGAAAATCGCGACCAAGCGAATGCACGAAGCGCTGGATGCCGGAAAGATTGTCGTCGCTGCGGGTTTTCAGGGAAGAGACGATCATTTTAACATCACGACTTTAGGTCGAGGGGGATCTGATTCCACCGCCACTGCGCT
>JAGQQT010001065.1 GCA_020426065.1 Planctomycetaceae bacterium
CTTTCCCTCACGGTACTGGTTCGCTATCGGTCATGCACGAGTACTTAGGCTTGGAGGGTGGTCCCCCCATGTTCAGACAGGATTTCACGTGTCCCGCCCTACTCAAGGACACATGTGAAATTTACCCGTACGGGACTGTCACCCACTACGGTCAGGCTTTCCAGCCTGTTCCGGTTTGCTCATCAAAGCCACTGGCCTGGTCCGCGTTCGCTCGCCACTACTAGCGGAGTATCGTTTGATTTCCTTTCCTGCGGGTACTTAGATGTTTCAGTTCCCCGCGTTTGCTTCTTACACCCTATTTTATTCAGGTGAAGATAACCTTTGAAGATCACTGTAAGTCCGAAGCCGGAGCGCAAAGCTGAGCTAAAAGCCCGGCTTCGCAATTACAGTAATCAAGGTTGGGTTTCCCCATTCGGAGATCGCCGGATCAAAGCTTATTCGCAGCTCCCCGACGCTTATCGCAGCGTATCACGTCCTTCATCGCCTGTGCATGCCAAGGCATCCACTAAATGCCCTTACGACACTTGATC
>JAGQQT010001066.1 GCA_020426065.1 Planctomycetaceae bacterium
AATTCTTCCGGGCCACCCCTCAGGCGTTTGGTTTCCAATTCGATTTGAGTAGTAACCTAAGCTCAAAGTGAGATTGAATCCACCCTCTGCTGAAAACCCAGTACGCTAATTCCTGCGGATTGCTTCCATCGGATTCATGCGGGCTGCCCAGTATGCAGGATAAAGGCCACTCACTACGCCCAGCGCAGCGCTGAAGCAGAGCGCGAACAGCAAAAGAGACGGGCTGGCATACAGATCAAATTTTGCCGGATAGGCAGAGTTGATCATCACTGTAAAACCCCAGCCAAGTACGCAGCCCAGAAAGCCACCCGTTGCTCCCAGCATCAGACTTTCCCAGCCGATGAGCTTAACCAGGTCCCAGCGACTCCAGCCGTTGGCCCGCAGAATGCCGAACTCACTCATCCGTTCCGTGACGCTCATCAGCATGGTGTTGGCAATACTGACCACTGCGATCACAACTCCGAGGCTGGTCAGCAAGGCCAGCGCGATATCCAGGTCCTCGGCAAATTTATCAAAGCGGCCCGCC
>JAGQQT010001067.1 GCA_020426065.1 Planctomycetaceae bacterium
TCCCATAGCGTGGAGATCTAACTTCCCTCTTTCCAGAAAGGCTCCTCATGAAATCCAGCCAACGCGCATGCGACACGCCACAATCAGCACGACGTTGGCCTTTTTATGTGGGAGACACACCCGAAAAAGCGTCTCAGGCCATGTTCGCGGCACACTCAACTGGTAAATCGACTGGTATACCTCCAGTCGATTCCGTTTCTGACGCCTGCAAGATTGCTCAAAAGCCTATTTTTTAGCGGAGAGAGGGGGATTCTCCGCCCCCAGTTTCAGGAATACGCTATACAGTCGCGCAAATTGCTGCAAAACCAGTACTTTCAGGCATTTATGCAATTCTGGTTGGTTGCGGTTGTTTCTGGTTGTTTGTTGTTATTTGGCATTGCTGTTAGCACAAATTTAGCACACAAGCAGGCACAGGTGCCGGTCGTGCCTGTTGTGCCGCGTCGGAGCCGCCGCCGCCAGAGTCAGAGTAGCCACTCCGGCCATGGTTCTCGTGCAGCTGATCAGCCCTCTGGGATTGGAGCCAGTT
>JAGQQT010001068.1 GCA_020426065.1 Planctomycetaceae bacterium
CTAACAACAGCCTGTCTCGAACCTCGTAGGTGCAAGAGCCAGGCAGACTAACAACATCCTGCCTTTAGTTTTTCAACAGACAGGTGGGATTGTACAGCATCAGCGATCCCCCTTGAAGCTATCACTTTCATCATTTGGAAACTCTGCTTGTGAACACTCCCCAACCGGCGAATCGGCTGATCCACGAAACAAGTCCGTACCTGTTGCAGCATGCATACAACCCGGTCGACTGGTACCCGTGGGGGGAAGACGCCTTTCGGATGGCGAAGGAACTCGACAAGCCAATCTTCTTGTCGGTCGGTTACAGTGCCTGTCACTGGTGTCATGTCATGGAGCATGAAAGCTTCGAAAATGATGCCATTGCTGCCATCTTGAACGAGCACTTCATCTCGATCAAAGTTGATCGGGAAGAGCGACCAGATGTGGATCAGATCTACATGTCGGCCGTTCAACTCGTCACCAGCAGGGGCGGCTGGCCGATGTCCGTCTTCATGACTCCCGAAGGAAAACCGTTCTACGCTGGAA
>JAGQQT010001069.1 GCA_020426065.1 Planctomycetaceae bacterium
GTCCCATTAGTCCGCGAGTGATCACGTCAATCTGATCATCAATCGTGTCGTGATAATTTCGGAACTGCATCCCGACTGTCAGAAATCCAAGGGCCGCAAGAGACGGACTGTCTTCGGGCAGCCCCAGTTGATCCGCAGCAATCTGCTCCTCCAAAAACCGATCGACCGCCAGATCCGCGTTGAATGCATGGATCACATAATCGCGATAGGTATAAGAAAACGGAAACGACGTGAAGCCGATGGCCGCACCGCCGTGAGTATCCGCATATCGAGCAAGATCCAGCCAGTGACGGCCCCAGCGTTCTCCGTAACGAGGTGATTCCAGCAAACGATTGATCAGCCGTTCTTCGCTTCCGGTTGTGGTATCGTTGGCAAAGGCTTCCACTTCCGCCCAGGTCGGAGGCAGTCCAGTCAGGTCAAATGTCGCGCGGCGAATAAACTCAGTCCGACTGACGGCCTTTGAAAAACCAAGCCCTGCCTGCTGAAGTTTGTCCAGCAGAAAGCGATCGACCGGCGACACGTCC
>JAGQQT010000106.1 GCA_020426065.1 Planctomycetaceae bacterium
CCTTTCACGTAACGCATGCTGTGATACACACAGTAGAATCGGAGCACTTCCTCAACCGCATCATCCACATTGGAACAGATTTTATAGAGGGACAGATCCTCAGGAGAAATCAGGCCGGTTTCCAGCAACTCAGCTCTCACGTAGTCCTGCCAGCGATGCCAGTATTGATCCTCCGGATGACTGATCAGGATGATCGGCATTAAGTCCCGTTTGCCAGTCTGGACCAGTGTGAGGGTTTCGAAGGCTTCGTCCTGTGTTCCGAATCCTCCGGGGAAGATGGTGACCGCGTGGACTTCCTTCACGAACATCAGTTTTCTGGTGAAGAAGTACTTGAGATTGACCAGTTTGGGATCTCCGGCGATGACCGGATTGGCTTCCTGTTCGAAAGGGAGCATGATGTTGAGTCCCATGGCCATTTCCGCTCCGGAGCCTTCATGAGCGGCATGCATGATGCCTCCGCCCGCACCGGTGACCACATACCAGCTCTGCTCAGCCATCTTTCTGCCATACTGGACCGCCAAGGCATAATTCGGGTCCTCAGGCTTCATGCGGGCGGAGCCAAAGACGGTCACCTTTCGCATGCGACGAAAGGGTTTGAAGATCTTGAAGGCGTAGCGGAGTTCACGCGTAGCCCGACAGAGGATCTTCAGATCGCCTATCGTGACCTGATCGGCGTCGAGTTTTTCGGCAGTCTGACGGAGTTCGTCGAGGAGCTTTTTCCTCAGTAGACTTTCGGGGTCTTTGGGAGTTTCAAACGATTCCGGGATATCGAGGATCACGGAGTCTTCACTGTCATCGGGAATCGTTGGTGGCAGATCGGTCATGGAATACTCCCCGGAGAGGTCTCTGGACCCCTGATTTCACCTGGAGATGGAACCCGACCACTTCGCAGTTACTGGTTCACACAACAACGGAGTTGATTCCGCTGTTATGAACAGGAGCGGACGGATCACGAGACTTTCCATGCATATAGTGCAGAATCCCCAGTTTAGGCAAGGGGAGTCGTCGTGGGGTGTACTGATTTATCCCGAGATAGCATCCAGAGCTTCTTCCCTGGTCTCATAAATCGCCCAGAGAGTATCCAGAGCGGTAATCCTCAACAGCTCGGTTGCCATTTCGCTGGCCCCGCACAAAACGAGTTCGCCACCCCGGCTTTTCACAAATTTATGGCAGCGGAGCAGCAGTGCCAGAAACACAGAACCGAAATAACCAACATCACTCAGGTCCACAATGACCAGGGGAACATCCTGAGTCTGCAGCGGAGACATGATCAACTCCGCGGCCTGTTCAATCAGGTCCCAGTTCATGGATTCGATGTTACTGGCAGGCGTCACAATGACAACATCGCCATGCCATTCAAGTTTGAAGTCTTCCTGATTCGTCATGAGCAGCTATGATGTTACCTTCAAAAGACGGGAACGGATCTGAAAGACATACGAAACAGGTCAAGATTACTGACTGTATCGTGGTACAAAATCTCAGGCTGAAACCGAACGAGGAGTGCTGCACGCGGTACAACTGAATTTGACTATAGCCGATGTACATCTGGACGCAAACCGAGGAACCTAGTTTTAGAGGAAAATTCCTGCCTTGGAGATCAGAAACTCTGAAAGCAATGATTTTGTGAAGACCAAACTTTCAACTCACCTGATGTGGTGGTTTGGAATTCTGATGCTGGCTGGCCTGCTGGGAATTGGTTCCGTATGGGTTCCTGCTTTCGCCAGAAAAATCGGCCTGTTTGCGATTGCGCTGGGTGGACTTTATGGGTATCTGACTGTGCAGATGACAAAGGCACTGGGTATGCAGGTTCTGCGATTTCATGTACTTGTGATTCTGTTGTTTGCACTCGGAATGCAGGGAATCCGATTTGCAGAAAGTTATCAAAGCTATCGAATTGTACGGAAAAATCATGAGGAGGCGCTGGAGGCACGCCTGGCAGAACTCCCAATCATGACGCCGGAACTGTCAGCGGAACTGAAAGAAGAGCTAGAGGTAAACTTTAGCCTGTATCTAATAGAACACTATGCCGCATTAGGAATTGGAAAATCCGAAACTCTTGCCATGACCTGCCTCGTACTGGAATTGCTGCTTGGAACTGGGGGGGCCTGTGCAGGTTTGCTGCTGGCGCAGAGATCTGGAGGTCGGACCAGTTCTAGAATACCGTCAGCAGCAGCATCTGAGTCAGGCGGGTGAGGCGTTGCTGATCGGCTGAGGATATGTCGGTCTGGTTACTGAGTCGAGTTGCCTCGGCTGTTGCCTGACTCACAAAAAAACGCTGAATGGGTGAGAGATTCCACTCCGCAGCATGGTGATCAATCTGATTGCAGATCTCCAGAACGGCTTGAACTTCTTCCTGATCGGTCTGGGGACTGTCAATCCAGACAGGCTGGTCCGGTTTCTGGCTGATGGCAATGATCAGTCTGCAAAGTCCCTCCGTGATACTGGCGACCTGCTGATGATCAATTTTCGCTGGGACATCCCGAATCGAGTGGTAATCGCGGGACTGTCCGGTGGAGGCGAACAGAAACGGGATTTTGCGGTCCCGAAATGGGCCATAATCACTCCGCAGCCCCACATAGTCATCGCTCAGCAGGCTGGTCCGGATGTTGTGCCAGGGAATCTGGCGGATTTCCTGCTTGAGTCCCTGTGTATGCTCTGCTCCAAACAGGAAAACCGAATTCAGGGGGAGATCCCCCAGAGAGCGTCCCAGCATGTCCGCTACAATGACAAGTCGGATCTTCTCCAGCTCGACAGGAGGGTGAGCGGTCCACCAGCGTGAGCCAAACAGCAGGTGTTCCTCCAGATCAAATGAGACAAACAGCACCGAGCAGTCGAGGGAATTGATGTGCTGCTGGAGAAAGGGGATCGCTTCCAGAACCATAGCGACTCCGGACGCATTATCATCCGCTCCGGCGTAAATCCCAGATTCCTTCACTCCCAGATGATCATGATGAGCAGCCAGCAGGATATATTCATCGGGACGTGTGGCATGCGGGGGAGTGAGCATGCCAGTGACATTCCAGCCGGCAACTGTGGGGAGGTTCTCAGCAGTTCTGGGACCCGGAATGGTCTGCAGAAAAGATTGCTCCGGAAAGACTGGCTGCAATCCGGCCCGACTGAAATGATCGACCACATACTCGGCTGCTCGCTGAGCATCGGATCCGCGGCGGCCGCGATATTCAGGACTGGCCAGCGTGTTGATGTGCCTGGAAACATGGTCAGAATCGATCCGGATCATTTCCTCGGCACATACAGATCCTGCAGCGATCAGAAAGATCACTACGCATTCGCAAAGCGTACGGGACTGAAGGACAAACTGTTGCATGAGGTCATTCCGGAGCGAGTCCAACTCGCACTTCGGCTGGTGTAATGTCTTTTCAGTAGGACATGAATAAATGGTGTGCCACTGGCTTTGCCAGTGGTGTGAATACTACTGATGCTCACTGGCAGAGCCAGTGCCACCCTCAGCAAGTCTGTTAGAGGCGTTTCGGTTCGAACGGGGTTTCGGGGATCGTCCCCTCGATCTGCTCATCGAGCATTCTGCGGAATCTTCCGATCAGCGGCTGGAACTGCGGATCGGCAACCAGGTTCTGGAATTCATGAGGATCCCGCAGGTGATCATACAGTTCCCGGCCAGCGTCTCCGTTGTTCCATTCGGTATAACGCCAGCGTTCCGTTCGGATCGAGCGTCCCATAATCGGTTTTCCATCACCGGGCCGAAGAATCTGCGTGAACGCGGGACGCGACCATTCCCGCTGCGGATCCTCCAGCAGGGGGAGGAGTGAGGTTCCGGGCAGATCTGGCAGCTGCGAAGTCAGCTGGCAGCAGTCCACCACGGTCGGGTAAATATCGATGAACTCAACAATCCGCTCACAATGAGTTCCGTTTCCGGCAGCTTGAGGATGATAAATAATGAGTGGAGCCCGAGCCGATTCCTCAAAGAGGCAGCGTTTCTGCCAGACTCCCTGGTGTTCTCCCAGGTGATATCCATGGTCGCTCCACAGGACAACAATCGTATTCTGATCTTTTCCCGCTGCCTGCAGTCCTTTCAATAGCCGACCAACCTGGGCATCGACAAAAGAAACGCAGGCATAGTAGGCATGCAGCGCCTGGCGGCACGTGTTCTCATCGAGTCCGTAATTCGGTATGGGACAGTTGTGGGCAAAAGCCGCTGGGGGAATGTCATCGCGATCATCTGCAGGAGCGTAGGGGAGCTGAATGTCATCGAAGTCATACAGATCGAAATATTTTTTCGGAGCCACGTAAGGCGTGTGCGGTCGAAAGAAACCCACTCCCAGAAAGAAGGGTTCTTTCAATTCTGTCATCAGTTCAATCGCCTCGGTGGCGATCATGCCGTCTGTCTGTTCTTCATCGGTTCCTTCCGCTGCCAGCCAGGACATCGCCGCACTGATGGGGCGAGCGGGAGTCGGGTTGGTAATCAGATTTTCTTCGAGGGTATCTCGCCCTTTGGGATTGATCACCGTTTGCCAGCTGGGAGGATCATCCAGACCGTTGGTTCCGATCCCCGCCGGAACGTTGTAATGATAGATTTTTCCGACTCGAGCGGTGGCCCAACCCCTCGTTTTGAGGAACTCCGGCAGTGGCTGAATCTCGGGAAGTTCATCCCGGAAGTGACGGTCCAGATCATAAACGCGAATCTGATCCGGCCGACGGCCCGTCATCAGGGAAGCCCGGCTCGGATTGCAGAGCGGCAGTTGACAGTAGGCTCGCTCAAAGCAGACTCCTCGCTCAGCCAGCTGATCGATGTTCGGTGTCTGGGCAATCTGGTCGCCATAGCATCCCAGGGCATTGGCCAGATCATCAATGGCAATCATGAGGATGTTTGGCTGCTTTATCGGGTCTGCCGCCGCGAGTGAATTGAGTCCAGACAGGGAAGGTCCCAGCAGATAAACGGGAAGGATCACAAACTGCCAGAATCGGAACATCTGCTTCATAGGTCCGCTCATGAATTGCATTTGTCAGCCTGTCTGAAACAGCAGGCTTACTTTCGGCTGGAGGGGATCTGCATCAATTACAGTGCACTGCGCGTAAAAAAAACCCGATCAATCGAAATTGATCGGGCTGTGATGAGTGGTGTGTTAGCCGGGGTTTAGAACCTGTGGGCCCGCAAAAGGAAAACCGAAAAAACACACGAATGATTGCAACTCGATATTAGTGCACGAGGTAAGAATCGTCAATGTCAAGTTGGAAAATCTTTTCCTTTTTTCGTATAAGCGTATTGAATTCAATTCTCAGCCCGATACCCCCGCTCAAGAGCACAATCCCACGGGAGCCAATATGTCTGCACAGGATCCGGTACGTTATGTCATGGTGGGTGGATTTCTGGGAGCGGGAAAAACGACAACCCTCTCTCGGCTGGCCGGGATCTATCAGCAGGCAGGGCTGAACGTCGGCATCGTCACGAACGATCAGGCGGAGGATCTGGTCGATACCGGGATTCTTCGCAATCAGGGATATGAGGTTTCCGAGGTGGCCGGAGCCTGTTTCTGCTGCCGCTTTAACGATCTGACCGAGTGCATGCAGAATCTCGGGGAAGCAAAACGCCCCGATATCATTCTGGCCGAGCCGGTCGGGAGTTGCACGGATCTGGTCGCGACCGTCATTCAGCCTCTCAAGCATTTGTTCAATCGGGATTTTTCGATCGCTCCATACCTGGTCATTCTCAAGCCGAGTCATGGCCGGAAGATTCTGGCTCAGCAGGGACGCACCGGGTTTTCGCCCAAGGCGGAATATATTCTCAAAAAGCAGCTCGAAGAGGCGGATGGCATTCTGATCAACCGCTGTGATGAACTGACTTCGGAAGAAGTCGAGGAACTCAAGCAGCTGGTGAGTCGTTTCTGTCCGGAGACTCCCGTGATCGCGGTCTCTGCCGTGGAGGGGACCGGGTTCGATGAAGTTGCCGCCTTCCTGGAGCAGCAGGGAGACTTCGGCACCAAAATCCTGGATATCGATTACGATGTTTACGCCGAAGGAGAAGCGGAACTGGGCTGGCTGAACTGCAGCACCCGAGCCTTGTCAGACGCTCCCTTTGATCTGGATCAGCTGCTGCTCGACCTGATTGATGGCATCCGGGATCAGTTGCATGCCATCGGAGCGGAGCCCGCTCATCTGAAAGCCATCGGATTGTGGGAAGGCTTCTTTGGTGTCGCCAACGTCATCAGCAGCGATTCGCCCACCCGGCTTTCCCTTCCCTGCCGTCAACAGGTGGCCCATACCGATCTGGTGATCAACGCCCGGGTCGCCTGTGCCCCAGAGCAACTCGAACAGATCGTTCGCTCAGTACTCCAGCAGCAGGCCGAGAAACGCGGTCTGGAGTTGAGCGACCTGCAACTCAGCTCATTCCGCCCCGGCCGCCCGATGCCGACACATCGCTATTCTTCCTCTACGATGTAGCACTGGGGGAAAGCGTCGGTGGTAGTCGGGCTGCGAGGAGAAATTGTCCACTTGAAACTGCCCGAATTCGCCGCTCCGGATTACAGCATTATTATCGGGAAATTTAGTGTGCTTGTGGATCGAAGTAGGCGCGGATTGTGTCAGGGTGGTCCGTTTGTATTGCCGATTTTTGAAAGTAACGACCAGCCGATTCATCCCTGAGGTTTACCAACGCTACACCAATGTTGTGTTGCAGATTGCCGTCGATCCAATGAAGTGACTCCGCGCGACGGTAGCACTCTAATGATCGTCTGTGAGATCCCTGATCGGAAAGGGCCACACCGAGATTTACCAGAGCGACGGCATTTTCTGGTTCGTCAGCCAGTACTGATTCAAATATCGCGGTTGCTTCCTCGTAGTTAGCCTTCCAAGTTATTCCGGGTTCGAACCACGCGGCATCAATCAATGTACGTGCAAGATTGAGTCTGTGTGTATTGTCTTTGGGATGAGCGTCAACGGCAATTCTTGCTGCTTGTACGTCTGGTTTCATGGGTGAGCCAATGATTCTGTGCCCGATAACGAAACGCATCAGTGAAGTAGGCTGGGACGTGTCCCAGCATTTGGATAATCTTTCTGAACGTGACTCTATCGTCGAAATCGGAATGGTCAAGTTTTCTATTTCACTCAGGGCCCGGTGCCATGCTTGCATCGCGTCAGCCGGGCAAGCATGCTTAAGTTACACCAGACATCGAGTCATGTTTCCCCTGCTTCGCGATGGAAACATGGCACCTGACCATCCGCTTCGCAATTGTCCCTGCCACCCCGCCGAATATCTTATTCCAGGGACACGTATTCATTCCAAAGGTCATCCAGTGACTTCCCTGTCTCCGTCATAAACAGGTCGTCTGAGTATTTTCCATTACGCATCGCGGTGTTGAGTTTCTTGACGATCCCCGGTGCGAGGTCGGATTCAAGCCACAGCAGAAATCCCGCTGCCACCTGATACCCTTTTTCATAACCTCGCATTTCCTTGGGGCGTGGAAACCAGCTCTGCTCTTTTCCTTCATAGATTCCCCAGCGGAGATAATCAGCAATCCCTTCGGTTACCCACCAGGGATCCCCATTTGGATAGGATTGAATAACATGAACCAGTTCGTGGACAACCAGCCCGGAGTCTTCAGGGTGCTTTTCAATCCAACCCGATGAGATCGTAATAGTTGTGCCTGAAGTCGCGCCAATCCCGTTGTCAGATTTTCGAATCTTGAGAGCGATCTGTCGTGGTGGCTTGTAGTCTTTGATCGCCAGCAGATTGTTGATTCGAGGATGCCACCGCACGATCAGAGCCTTCGCCTCTTCTCCCCACTGGGCAAGATGCGGCACTTCAGAAGTATCCAGTTCGACGTTGATCGGTGCATCGTCAGCGAAAACCGGTCGGCAAAACAGGATCAAAAGCACCAGGAGCAGAACGTAGCGATGTTTCATTTTAGCCTGAGTGGGATGAGATATCAGTTGTGAGAAGCCAGAACGGTTCAGGCTAAGTCTGAAAAAGATTCTGGATGTGGAGGCAGAAGTTGTCAACTACCCTGTGCAATGACCTCGCCTGCCGTTGACACCTAAAACGTTCAACATGCCACTCTGCCTGTGCATATTCTGTTAAAACTCACTACGCACATTTTCCATTCTCTTCCAGTCGTGTTCGCTTGCTTCTTCCCCGTCGATAACACAAACCTGAAAATCAGTGGTCTTGTTGAGGTAATCAAATGCTTTCGTACTTTCCAGGCGGATGGCGACAGAACACACAGAACGAAGCAAAGCCTCTTTGAATGATTCCTGATATTCGATCAAGGCATTGGAGTCGGGAAAGTCATCCAATTTGGGTCTTGCGGCTTCTGTCAGCAAGTCTGAGTACGGCTGCCAACCTGCGTTGTGTGCTTCATTCGCGATGTCGCAATACTTCCATAGCGGCATGCCCCACCTGAGAGCATCGGCACGTTGCGACCGAGGAGCCGGCTTTCCTCCATCCAGACCAAATAGTCTTTCGTAAGCGGGCAAAATGGACGGGAACATCCTGCGCAGCTCTTCGTTCATCATCGCTTTGGGGCGAATCTCGCCATTGACTGCAAGCTCCAGGGATTCTGGTGTGTTCAGGCACAAAATGATCTGACCTGAAAATGGGTAGCATTCAAACGCAAAACCATAGAACGTCTCGCTGGTGTGCTTTCGAGCGAACTCAGAGATGGAATCACGGGTGAGCCGTTCCAATGCATCGCCCGTGGTTAACCAGTTGATGGACTTGGACATGTCTCTCACGGCCTTGTTCTGCCGCGTATGGTTGTCGTTGGTCAATCTCCAAGGCAGACAACGCGGGAATCGATATTGTACGCATGATTGAGCATCTGTTTAAGCGCCCCAATACGATCAAGTGCATCTGATTTCATGAGCAGTGAAACAATCGTTGTTCGATCTTCGCCTTGGTAGCCGAGCGTTACATCCCATTGGTCGCCACGGGATCGCACGTCACCCTCGGCTTTCTCGAGCACCAAGAAGAAGGCCAGCAACTCTTCGGCGAAGAATTCGGCGTTGTCATACAGATCGACCATTTGTCCAACTTTGCGGTAGGTCTCCTCGAAGTACGGATAGAGGAACCAGTAAAGGGGATCGTCGTCCTCGAAGAACAGGTGATCTGTATCCGGATGGTCCTTGATATTGATGGTGACGGCCATCAGTACTGCATGTCCTAACTGTTGGGGTTGACTAGTCTGGTGCCATACTTGCATCGCGAAGCAGGGCAAACATGGCACGTGGCCACGCAGCAATCAAGATGAGTGAGGATGAGTCGTGCGCAGCAAACCATGTGTGGTCAAGTACTCTCGATATGCACGAAACATCTTCAGATGAAGGTGATCGCCTGCAGGTTCGTCTTGTTCCATTAACAGGATGATATCTTGCCAAGTGTTCGGTTTTGGGTTGGGAAACTGATTCCGAAGCCAGCCAATGAACTCGAACCAATATTTCTGAGCGTGGTCAGAGGATTCGGATCTTGCGTTGACACAAAGGCCGCTGTAATACCCTTCAAGAAAGGCGAATACTTCGGGAAGTGAGCCATGGCATGTGTACATTGTTGGGCGACAAATGGCAGCATCCACTAGCGATTCAGGCTGCAAAGGTTGGATGTCTTCATTCACAATTATCTTCCAGCATAACGCCTAACATCAGTGGGTTGTGGCAGTTGATGTTGATTTCAGATTGAGGGCGGCCCACAACTCCGTTGCATGTTTTTATTATGTGTCTACGCGCATGGGAGGTCTGTATTGTGTTGGCGGGTACGACCGCCGGACGCCACCGCGCCATATGTCGATTCCTGCCCATCTTTCGCTGGGAATATCCCCAGCCACAGACTGCAGAAGAATATCGCAGTCAGCAACGGTTAACCACCCGTACGTTGCCGCACAGATTGGGCAAGACCGAGTGATGTGATCAGTTAAGGACTGCAGATCATCAAGGAGAGGCTTTAGCCAGTTGCATTGTCGACCATCATCGATTGGGTAAGGGCCGACATCCCAAGCATCGGGCAGGCTGCCGACGGTGACGCCAGCGTAAACCCAAAGGCCATCGTCATCGTTGATTGCTGTATGAACAAAATTGGATTGTGCCCCATCGTGATGAGTGTACACGCCAACGTATTGAGCGAACCCATCATCGGTGAAGTCAGGCGCAGTGACGACTGCTTGATCCGCCGGGCTACGGTGACGGTCGGAGTAAGGACCGGACAGCCGCGGAAACGACCACAAAGCAGCGAAAACCTGTACGGCTTTCGCTGTCTTATTGCGACCGAAATACATCAGCGCATCAATCGATCCTCCAGTCCAACAGTCAGGATTTGTAAATGAAGGTGACATGCAATGCATAACTTGTTATTAGCCAGAACGGTTCTGTCTGAGTCGGTTGTGGATTCTGTCTAAGTCTGAAAAAATTCTGCAGATGCGATCAGAAGTTGTCAACTGCCAGAAGGGATAGAGAGCACATCCGGAGGATTGAAGTTGATGGCTCATTGATATGCTCGCACTTGTGTGAGCATGAATTTCTGGTTCGTATTTCAGGT
>JAGQQT010001070.1 GCA_020426065.1 Planctomycetaceae bacterium
CCACATCATCGCGGGACACGACCTGTACGGCGGCACGTACCGCCTATTTGTTGAGATACTGTCTAAGCATGATCTGAACTTTTCTTTCGTCGATATGCGGAACATCGATAACGTCGCCGCCGCCATTCGCCCGGAAACCCGTGCGGTATGGGTCGAGACCCCAAGCAATCCGCTTTTAAACCTCGTAGACATCGGAGCCGTTAGCGCCCTGACAAGAGAACGGGGGCTCATGACGATCGTGGACAACACATTTATGTCGCCCTGCCTGCAGCAGCCACTCCGCCTCGGAGCTGATATTGTGGTGCACTCGACCACCAAGTATCTGAATGGTCATAGCGATGTCGTCGGTGGCGCGGCGATATCCAGGACCAACGAGCTTGCCGAGAAAATCGCCTTTTTGGCCTGTGCCATGGGAACAACCTGTTCTCCGTTCGATGCATGGCTCGTATTGCGAGGTCTGAAGACACTTTCGTGTCGGATGGTCGCTCACGAACGAAATGCTCAGGCCATCGCCCGGTTCCTT
>JAGQQT010001071.1 GCA_020426065.1 Planctomycetaceae bacterium
GTTGAAAGGTCGCGTGTTGGGGCCGAACTCATCGGGCCAGTCCGTAAACGGCATCAGGCCGGGGCCGCCGCCGTACTCGGCGTAACCCTCACCAACGAAACCCTGAGCGTTCGGGTGAATCGGCCCGATGACGCCGCGCGGATCGTCGTTCGCGTAGGTCTGCGCCGTCTGCAGGATCGCTCGCAGATTCGACAGACACTTCAGGCGATAGCCTTCCGCGCGGGCGTTCGACAACGCCGGAAGCAGAATGCTGACCAGAACGGCGATGATCGCGATGACGACCAGCAGTTCGATCAGCGTGAAACCCGCGCGACTCCGTCGGCGATTTTCGATGTTCATATCACAAGACCTCCAATTTGGATTGACAACTGGATGACGCGAACGCGGTTGTGAATCCACGTTGGCGTAATTTGCGTTGGTCCACCACTTATGTGATCACGGGACGACCTGTCCGCCGCCCCGATGACACCATCCTTACTTCATGCCATCAATATTAGGCGGCATTGGCCACCTGAGGTTTACG
>JAGQQT010001072.1 GCA_020426065.1 Planctomycetaceae bacterium
GGGCATGGAGTCCAGTGACGAATCACGTTTACTGCGGCTGATCCATCGCCCGCACGGCATTCTGCTGGTCACCGGCCCCACCGGCTCCGGCAAGACTACGACGCTGTATGCCGGACTCATTCAGTTGAATGACCGCAAGCGCAACATCATGACCGTCGAAGACCCTATTGAGTATTACCTGGACGGGATCAGCCAGACGCAGGTGAACGCCAAGGTGGAGATGACTTTTGCCCGGGGACTGCGCGCGATTCTCCGTCAGGACCCGGATGTGGTGATGGTCGGGGAAATCCGCGATCTGGAAACCGCCGAAATTGCGGTGCAAGCGTCGTTAACGGGCCACCTGGTGTTGTCCACTCTGCACACGAACAGCGCAGTGGGCGCCATTACCCGGTTGCGCGATATGGGCGTCGAGCCATTCCTGTTGTCTTCTTCATTGATTGGCGTACTGGCGCAACGGCTGGTGCGTAAACTCTGCCCGCATTGCAAGCAGCCGCATCCTGCCACCGCTTCCGATCTGGATGT
>JAGQQT010001073.1 GCA_020426065.1 Planctomycetaceae bacterium
GCACGATTTCCTCAGTGTTGTAAATCATCACGTTGAAGGCTTCTTCGCCAGACGCGTGAGGACGACGCCCCGATTCGCCGAAGTAGACGTCCCCCGTCAGTTCACGAACGAACAGGATGTCGGTCCCTTCGACAATCTCTCGCTTCAAAGGGGAAGCATCCACCAGATAGGGACTGCAGGAAATCGGGCGCAGATTCGCGAACAGTCCCAGTTCCTTGCGCACCTTGAGCAGTCCCGCTTCCGGGCGAGTCTTGGCATTCGGGTCATCCCATTTCGGGCCACCGACCGCTCCCAGCAGGATAGCGTCCGATTCCTTGCATGCCGCCAGCGTCTCATCGGGGAGGGGAGTCCCATGGCTGTCGATCGCGTTCCCTCCCATGGGGCAGGATTGGAACTCGAATTCATGGCCGAATTTGCGACCGATTGTGGAGAGAACTCGCTCTCCCTGCGTCACGATTTCGGGACCGATTCCATCTCCGGGAAGGAGGACAATCTTGGCTTTCACGGCAGACTCTTTCTGTG
>JAGQQT010001074.1 GCA_020426065.1 Planctomycetaceae bacterium
AGTCCGCGCTGAGGGAGAGTCGGGGTGAAACAGAGAGCCCTGAACTCGACCCACCTGGGGAGGCGATGTACGGGCGCGAGCGCGTACATGGTCAAGCTACAAAGAGCACATGGTGGATGCCTTGGCGCCAGGAGGCGAAGAAGGACGTGACTACCTGCGAAAAGCGACGGGGAGCTGGAAGTGAGCGACGAGCCGTCGATGTCCGAATGGGGAAACCCGGCACGCGTCATGGTGTGTCGTCATGCACTGAATACATAGGTGTATGAAGCCAACGTGGGGAACTGAAACATCTAAGTACCCACAGGAAAGGAAATCAACCGAGACTCCGCAAGTAGCGGCGAGCGAACGCGGAAGAGCCCAAACCGTGGGGATTCCCCTGCGGGGTTGTGGGAGCCCGATATGGGACCGTGGATTTTAGCAGAACGGCATGGGAAGGCCGGCCAAAGAAGGTGAGAGCCCTGTATGTGAAAGAGGAAGCGGACCTAGGGATTTCCCGAGTAGGGCGGGACACGTGGAAC
>JAGQQT010001075.1 GCA_020426065.1 Planctomycetaceae bacterium
CCACGAGAAAGTCCGCATTCACGTCAAACGCCTTTTGAATGAATACGTCCAGTCCGATGCTCTTATCCATCACATGGACCAGTTCATCGTCCCCCCCGGCCTGGAAAACCGCTCCGGAGTCCTGGGCTCCTTCGCCCTCGCCCGCCGCCTGCACGGATAGAACAGAGTGCAGTACTTCGTCAATCGCTAAATGTCAGTCAAAGTGTGTCACTGCTGGCTTGCCCAGCAGTGAATTCACGAGAGATCGAAACTGACATAAAGCGGTAGACTAAGTGCCCAGGACAACCACATAACTTCATGCGATTGCCTTGTGTTCACCTGCCCTTCAATCTGCACTAACCACCTCCGTTGACCCGCGGAGTTTTGGTGCAGAAATATTTAGGCTTAATTTATTATAGAGTAACGATAATCATGAAGAATAAAGATGTTTTTTTTCAAGAACAAATAATCAAAATAGGGGGCATTAAAATATCGCTTCCTTTTAAATGCTTCAAATATGCACAGGTGAAAAATTATG
>JAGQQT010001076.1 GCA_020426065.1 Planctomycetaceae bacterium
CACCGCGAGCGCGACGGTCTGCTCTAGCGCTGAGTGAACCCCCTCCTCCGTGTCCAGCCCGTGATCCTCTAAAGAGGGTTCGAGCGCGCTCATCAGCGGCGTTCCGCCGGCGGGCGTTTCGGGCAGCCGGCTCATATAGGCGCGGGTCAGGCGCATCTGTCCTTCTGCCCGCTCGACATAGCGGCCGAGCCAGAACAGATTGTCCGCTGCCCGGCTCGGCAAAAGCCCCGGGGAGGTCCGGACGAACACCTCGCCCGACTGCATCAGCATCGAATCCTCGGGCACCGGACTGTCGGACACGACCCAGACATCGGCGACCGTGCCGCCCTGGCTGATGGACACCGCCGAAGGATCCTGATTGGTGGCGGCGAGCCGCGCGAAGCCGCCGGGCATGAGCCGCCAGCCGTCGCGGGTCCGGGCCATGAAGACGCGGATGCGCATCGGCCTGGGCGCGAGGCCGCCGTCGGCCCAGGTCGGCGTGGTCGACAGCGAGACAAGCTGCTGGCCGACCAGGTTC
>JAGQQT010001077.1 GCA_020426065.1 Planctomycetaceae bacterium
CTGCTGGTCGATCGACCCCGCCGCAATATCCAGCGGCGCTCCCGGACTGAGGAGGCCTGACATGCAACTGGTGATCTCTCCCCAGGGAGAACTGCGTACTCTCTATGACGAAACCCTCGATCTGAGTCCGTTGGGACCGCTCTCGATTCAGCGCGGGTCTCATGTGGAACCAACCACCGACGGACGCTGGACGGCCGATCTGGCTCCCGTCAACGGCCCGCTGCTCGGCCCCTATCGCAAGCGATCCCAGGCTCTGCTGGCTGAGCAGGAGTGGTTACTCCAGCACTGGCTGATCCCCGCCACAGACTGACTACAAACTCTGAATCTGATTTTGTCTATCTGCCCCGGTCCACAGACCTGTTCTGTCGGCCGGGGCTTTTTGATTGCTCTCACTCAAGGAACACAACGATGCGAAGTTATGAACTGCAACGAGCGGTGGCCCGGGCGACGGGGGACTCTCTCGACACAATCCGCCGACTCGGTTTTGAACTGCTGGATCCGGACTGGGAACCG
>JAGQQT010001078.1 GCA_020426065.1 Planctomycetaceae bacterium
TTGTAGTACTTCGCACCGATGCTTCCGGAAAACTCAGCCAATCCTGATCTGAGATGTCCGAATGCCACTTCATAGGAACCCGCAGGTGCTCGATATCTTGTTGGGGCAGATGTTGCCTTGGGGGGATTTTGGTGGAATTCGATCTGTTTGGCAATGGCTTCTTCGGACGGGGACGTGGTGCCTTTGGTCGCGCGTGCCGGTGTTCAAGCCGTGGAAGCCTGCTCAACCGGCCAAGCTGCAACCCTTCAAACCGGCACAGCCTGCGAAGATCGTGATGCAAAAGCCGAAGGCCACAGTGAAGCTCCTAAAGACGAATCAGCCCTCGACGCTCAAGGTTGCGTATCGGACCAGATAGCCAATTCGCCGCCCGGCATCGCCACGACTCGCATTCCGTTCGCTTTGTTGCTCACCAACTCCCACGCTTCAAACTGAGGGTCGGCGTCCACGGAAAGAACTGTGTTCGTCGAGAATCTGATTTGAAGGCGACCATCCTTGAATCCCTTTGCATCCTC
>JAGQQT010001079.1 GCA_020426065.1 Planctomycetaceae bacterium
TTCGACCAACGCCGCCACGGCCGCTTGAACGCGTTTGGCGTCCGATTCGTTCTGCAAGTCGCCCGCTTCGTCGAACGCGTCATACGCACCTGTCAGGGCATGCTGCCCGGGGAGCACAATCACGCCGATGTTGCCGAGAATCGAGCGCACCGCCGCGAGCCCGCGCAGGCCGCCCAACGCGCCAGGCGACGCGGCCAACAGCGTCGCCACTTTGCCCTGGTAGGCGCCCAATCGCGGTTCACCGGGCCGTGGGCGGGAGATCCAGTCGATCGTGTTCTTCAACAGCGGCGTGATCGAACTGTTGTACTCGGGGCACGCGAGCAACAGCCCCTGGTGATCCTTCATCAGCGCGTACAGAGTCTCGGCATGCGCGGGAATGCCGTCGCGATCTTCCAGGTCGCCGTCGTACAGCGGCATGGGATAGTCGGCCAGGTCGAGCAGTGTCACCTCGGCGCCCAGGCTGCGGGCGTGCTCGGCGGCGTAGGCGACGAGTTTCTTGTTGACCGAGTCG
>JAGQQT010000107.1 GCA_020426065.1 Planctomycetaceae bacterium
TCGGCAGTGATGTCCTGGGGAACGAGGGCCCGATTCGCTGGGAACAGATGACTCAGACGGGGCGGATCCGGGAGATGATTGCCGATGTCGTCCCTGGCTTCGAAGCCATTCGCGAAATCGACCAGACCAAAAAAGAGTTCCAGATTGCCGGGAGGACTTTTCACAAACCTCAGTTCGCCACACCCAGTGGCAAAGCGAAACTGCACCGGCACCCTGTCGAGAACATGCAGCGAGATACTCAACTGCAGTTGATGACCGTCCGCAGCGAAGGTCAGTTCAACACGGTTGTGTATGAAGATTACGATCTGTATCGGGGTGTAGACCGTCGGGATGTGATTCTGCTGCACCCTGAGGACATTGCCCAGTACGGCCTGAAACACAATCAGGCCGTTACCATCTCGAGCGAGGTGGGTTCGCTGGCCGGGATTCTGGTTTATGAGTTCCCGGGCATCAAACCGGGGAATGCGTTGATGTACTATCCGGAGGCCAATGAACTGGTCCCCCGCACACGCGATCCCCGTTCGCAAACTCCGGCCTTCAAAGGAATCCCGATTACCATTCAGGCGTGATCACGCTTCCTGGATCGAACAGGTTTCAGAAGAGGGCGAGCACAGAGATTCCAGGTCATGAATCCAGCATTTTTCACTGCGAGACAGCTTCCGGGCAATCCAACTGTGAATATTCGGATGCCAGCGGCCTAACCGCAGCAGCCAGCGACCAGCCTCTACTGCAGTTCGATTCCGCTTCGTCGGTGTGCCGTCACACTTCTGGAGCACAATTGGATCCCAGAAGAACTTGCCGTCTGCCAGTTTCAGCCCATTTTCCCGGAACATCCGGTCGCAACCGCTGTACTTCATGTTCGTCTTCAGGTGCGTCGGGTGATAAGGCTCAATATAGAAGAAGGGTGAATGGGTAATCAGATATCCTTCAGGTTTGAGCCACTCGGAAAACTGTCGCACAGTGGTAGGTGGAGCAGGAACGTGCTCCAGAACATCCAGGCAGACAATCACGTCGAAGCTTTCCCGACCCAACTGCTTGGGATCGGCAACATGTTCAATCTCGACCTGGTTGGCAGCAAACACATCGGCAGCAAAGCGGGAGCACTCTTCCGATGGTTCGAAGTAGGTGACTCGACACCCTAAACTTGCCAGAAAGGTACTGTCAAAACCAAGGCCATCTCCGTAAGTGAGCACGCGTAATCCACTAGTCAGTCCATGCTTTCGGAGAAATGATCCAATCCACGATCGCATTCCGCACTTCAGGGGAGAACGATTCCAGACCGCCGTTTCATAAATGAAGGATCGCGTAGTCCGATAGAACTCGGTCAATTCATCCGACCAGATATAGGGAACCAGACTGGCAGCCAGAGCATCCTGCCGGACGTTGAAGCCGATCGCACGGTGCTCAGACAGGAGCCGGTCGATCACGATGTGGCGAGGTTCTCCGGTTACCTTGCCGATCGCCTCGATCAGCTGCTCGTTTGATTTCAGCGGCGCAAACAGTTGATCAAAAACGACAGAGGCAACCGACATCAGTATTCCCGTTCATGAAGACCAGCTCATCAGAAACCATCATATCACGCAGCTGACGTGACTCTCGTGGATTCCTGGCTCGTTGTACTGGGACCGAAACGCCAGAAACACCACGAAAAAGCAGAGGGAGATTCCTGAGCAATCAACTCAGGTTGCAGCAAACTACCCCCCGGTTTCAGGTGATTGCAATCATTTTCAGTGCATTCCGGGCAAGGTCATTCAATCAGCTGAGGTCAGGGTGATTATTCCTCCGCTTTGACCTGGATTTGAGCAGCGGAGATGATGCGGTTGAACTTTTCGTGCAGGAAATTGATCTGATCCACACTCCAGCTCTGGCCAATACCGGCGATGATGTTGATTGTGAGGATCACGACGGCTGCAATGATTGTGATGATCAGTGTCCAGGGTGTCTGGTCAAGCATCCATTGAGCGTAGGCAAACATGAGACTGAAAAAGATAGAGCAGGTCATCATCAGGTAGACCGCCCAGACGAACGTCCAGATATGGGGCCGGGGGGCAAATCGGCAGACGATACAGTCCCTGCCTTCACTGTGATGCAGATAAAAAGAGAGGTACGGAGACCAGATCCGATACTCTTCGGGCGGCAGTCTCAGTTCCCCGTAATCTTCATTCATGTGAAACAGGGGATCCTGATTCTGCTGCCGATAGTAGGTCGTCAGTTTTTGCAGGGCGGATGGATAGGATTCAGCCAGAGGAATCTGAAACGAGGGTCGCAATCCATACCAGTTCATTTCTCAATCCCTCAAAGAGCAGACACAGAATCGATCGCCCCGAGCCGGTGTCATTACTGGCTCAGGAGATATTGTGGCTGATTGAGACATAAAAAGCGACAAATATGTCCTGTTTTAGATCTCTTTTTCGCACCATGGCCAGAAACTCACACTGGGGAGAGAGAAATGAGTGGAATCCCCACAGCTGAAATCGGACCCCTGAGTGGCTCAAGACTGAATGGGCGGCCAATTTTCTGTGCCGCAACTGCTGCAGTCGGTTTACTTTGCGTTGCCGGATATGGTAACTTATGCATCGAGGAATGTTGATCCCGGAATATCAGGAATCAGTCTGTCCACTGAGTGACTCGCCCACTCCTACCTCCATTTAACCCTCCAGAAGGGAGAGCTTTGATGTCCGAAACCCAATCGAATCGCCGCAATTTTATGAAAGCTTCGGCGACGTCCGCAGCGGGAGCCGCCTTTCTGGCTCAGGCTTTCAACGCATCCCATGTGTACGCCGCCGGCGATGAGACCATCAAGGTTGGTCTGGTCGGTTGTGGTGGTCGCGGAAGTGGAGCTGCCAGCCAGGCATTGAAAACCGCCGGCAAGGTCGAACTGCATGCCATGGGGGACATGTTCGGTGATCAGCTCGAGCAGAGTCTGAAACGAATTGAAGCTTCCGTCAGTGGAAGCGAAACCGCAAAAGTGAATGTTCCAGAAGAACGTCGCTTCACTGGTTTTGATGCTTACAAGCAGGTCATTGAATCCGGTGTGGATCTGGTCATTCTGGCCACACCTCCCGGTTTCCGTCCGATTCACTTCGAAGCTGCCGTGAACGCCGGAAAGCACGTGTTCATGGAAAAGCCCGTGGCAACCGATGCCGCTGGTGTCAACCAGGTTCTGGCTGCCGCCCGCAAGGCCAAAGAAAAGAATCTGAAAATCGGCGTTGGTCTGCAGCGTCATCACCAGGCAACCTATCGTGATATCGTCAAACGAATTCAGGATGGCGAAATCGGCGATGTGATTGCCATGCGAGTTTACTGGAACGGTGGCGGAGTGTGGGATCCCCGCAAGAACCGCGAAGAAGTGGCCACCGAAATGGAATACCAGCTGCGCAACTGGTACTACTACAACTGGCTGTGCGGCGATCACATCTGTGAGCAGCACATTCATAACATTGATGTCGGGAACTGGATCAAGGGTGCTTACCCTGTCCGTGCCGAAGGAATGGGTGGCCGCGAAGTCCGCAAGGACAAGAAGTACGGCGAAATCTATGACCATCACGCAGTCGAATTCACCTACGAAGATGGCTCGAAGATGTTCAGCCAGTGCCGCCACATTCCCAACTGCTGGAACTCCGTCAGCGAATGGGCTCATGGTTCCAAAGGTCATGCCAATGTGAGCGGAGCTTCTTACGAACTGGCTAACGGGGAAAACTACCGTTACCGCGGTCAGAAAGATGATCCGTACCAGGTCGAGCACGATGATCTGTTCCACGCCATCCGAAACAACATCAGCTACGACGAATCCGAGTACGGTGCCATGAGCACCGCTTCCTCGATTCTCGGTCGGGCCTCAACCTACTCCGGCAAGCCGGTCACGATGAAGGACATGCTGGCATCGAACTTCAGCATCATGCCGAAGGAATACTCGATGACTGCCAATCCACCCGTGCTGCCAAATGCTGATGGCGTTTATCCGGTAGCGGTTCCCGGGGTTCACAAACCCTACTGATCACCGCCGGATCATTCAGTCACCATGAAACAGAAACCGGACAGAGCCAATGTGGACTCTGTCCGGTTTTTTTTTCGACACTTATGCGCACAAAAAAAGACTTCACCTGATCTGGGCGAAGTCATTTTTGAATTGCCAGTTTGATTACGCCTGGAAACTGCTGCCGCAGCCACAGCTCTTGACAACGTTTGGATTGTCGAACGAGAACCCGCGTCGTTCGAGGCCATCGAAGTAATCGATGGTAGTGCCATCCAGGTACAGCATGCTTTTCTTGTCGATGGCGACCCGAATCCCGTGCTGTTCGGTCAACTCGTCAGCCGCTTCATCGCACTTTTCATCCAGTGCGAGGTTGTACTGGAATCCACTGCAGCCACCGGCACGCACGCCGACTCTCAGAACTGTGGTTTCCGGTTTGGAAGATTCCGTAATGACGCGCTTGATTTCAGCGGCGGCTTTTTCGGTAACAACTACTGCCATGGGGGATGCTCCTCCAGTTATCGTGTAATCATTCTCAGCCCGGACAAATCCGTCGCTGGAATATGCCAGCAAATGCGTAAGCACAAATCGAAGACACCAACTGACGCTGCCTTCAGCTCGCTGAGAATTATAGACGAGTCGTCCTCAGAAATCCAAGAGGCAAATCCCTGTCCATGAAAAACTGATGAATCAACACCGATAAGGAGGATCTGATCTTCTCAGATTCCGAATCTTCTGATAGAAAACCACCGCACTCCCACGGATGGCAAATTTAGACGCAAGGAAGCGCATGATTGATCACGCTCTCACCCGTCACAGCCCCCGAACCAGGCCAAAAACCGCTAAAATCTTCGTTCTGGACACCAATGTCATCCTTCACGATGCCGGGTGTCTGCAGAAATTCGAAGAAAACGACCTGGTCGTTCCTATGACCGTTCTGGAAGAACTGGACCGGTTCAAAAAAGGGAACGAAAATGTCCACTTTCAGGCCCGGCAGTTTCTCCGGGAGCTGGACACCCTCACCGGAGATGTCCTCTGCCCTCAGGGAGCATCGCTCGGACCGGACCTGGGGAACATTCGTGTCGTCATCGGTGGGCCACCCGTTGATGCAATTCGGGATGTGCTAACCCAGGATCTGCCAGATCATCGGATCATCAATGCCGCCCTCCGCGTGCAGCGTCAGGAACCGGATCATCCGGTCATCCTCATCACCAAAGACACCAACCTGCGGATGAAAGCCAAGGCGGTCGGTCTGAATGCCCAGGATTACAGTCACGACAAAGTCGAAAGCTTTGACAAGCTCTACACGGGCAAACGCCGGATTGATGGCATCGATTCGGACCTGGTGAACCGCTTCTATGCCGGAAATGGAACCGTTCCCGCCGGAGCTGATTTTCCCATCGAAGCCCCCGTTCCGAATGAAAACTTTATCCTCCGAAACGGGTCCAAATCCGTTCTGGCCACCTATGATGTCAACCAGGCCTGCTATCACCGTGTGGAAAAGCTCAATGCTTACGGCATTGTCCCCCGGAATGCCGAGCAGATTTTCGGTTTGCAGGCGCTGATGAATGACAATGTACGGCTGGTGACCCTGGCTGGCAAAGCCGGATCCGGAAAAACCCTGTTGACCCTGGCCGCTGCACTCGAACAGCGGCAGCAATATCGACAGATTCTTCTGGCCCGTCCGATCGTGGCACTCAGCAATCGGGATCTGGGATACCTGCCGGGAGACGTTTCGGCCAAACTTGATCCTTACATGCAGCCACTGTTCGATAACCTTACCGTCATTCGTCACGAAAATCCGGATGCCAAAGCCGGTGAGAAAATTGCCGAGATGCTCGAGTCGAAAAAGCTCGAAATATCACCTCTGGCCTATATTCGCGGACGGAGTCTGCAGCGTGTCTTTTTCATCATTGATGAAGCCCAGAATCTGACTCCGCACGAAATTAAAACAATCATCACGCGGGCGGGCGAAGGCACCAAGATCGTCTTCACGGGTGACATTCACCAGATTGATCATCCTTATCTCGATGCCTTGTCCAATGGGTTCAGCTATCTGATCAACCGGATGGTTGGACAACCGCTCTATGCCCATGTCACGCTCGAAAAAGGAGAGCGGAGCGCCCTGGCAGAACTGGCCAGCGATCTGCTTTAACAATGAATTGGATGAGGCACGCCCAGAAACGCAGCGGATGGGCATGGCGAGCTTAATGGAACCAAAACCTTGCTCAAGCGGGTACGATTTCGCTCTCTCACCGGCGAACAATTGCTTTTATCCGGATTTGAATCTGCTCACGTTGGAATTGAGCCACGCCCATCATTCCGCTCTGCTTCATTCTGAGCGTGCCACGGTTCGAACATTCGAAGCGTGAGTCGCAAATCGCCAGCCGCGGGCCTTTCGCCTGTGAGAGGCTGAAGAAAAATGAGCTTGTAACACTGTTTTTCTGCTGACTTGATGTAATGTTTGCAACGGGAAGCAAATTTCCAGAAAGTCTTTTCGCCCGAGTCAGGTTGAGGTAAAGTCCCTGCTCACACCGAGAGAATTCATCTCTCAAAAACAAAATCCCCAATCTTTCACTGACTGCAAATCTCTTCAGACCTTGCTTTAAGTGAATCCAATCCGACCAAGTTCGCGGCGATTTCGTCGCAATCCCGTCCCACCTCTGATTTCAGAGACCATGCCCAATCTTCGTTTCCTGTTCCGGTTTTATTTCCGGTCGGGCAACGCAGGAGCTTTGTCCCATGAACTGGATTCGTTTCACGTTGCTGTCCTCGTGCTGTGCCCTGGCATTGAGTCAGATCGCTTGTACCGGAGTCTCCCGCCGGCATTTGCGGATGAGCCAGCATCGAGCAATGCGGTTGTATGCCGAAAACCAGGAACTGATGAACGAGAACTCCACTCTCGCGATGCAGTCCTTTGAGAGCCAGCAGTCGATGCAGGCACTCGCTCAGCAGAATGCTCAGCTTGAGCAGCAGCTGGCTCATACTCACAATCATCTCAACATTGCCAACGAACGTCTGGCCAATCTGCAGCACGAGCGTGGTGAGCTTCACGATCGTTACAAGAACCTGCTGATCCGTTCCCGCTCAGGTCACAGCCCGCTTTCTGAAGAAGCAACCCGACGCTTTCAGGAACTGGCCCGCAAGTATCCCAACTTCGAGTTCGATCCGATTACCGGTGTCAGTAAATTCCATGCAGACGTTCTGTTCTCATCAGGAAGTGCCAACCTGCGGGAATCTGCTCGGCCGATGCTGCATGATCTGGCAGAAATCATGAATCATGGTTCCGCCCGCAGCCTGAACATGCTGGTGGTGGGGCATACCGATGACCAGCCTATCTCCAATGCAAGCGTCAACCATCCAACCAACTGGCACCTGTCTACAAACCGCGCCAACTCCGTGCTGATGGCTCTGGAAGAATGCGGAGTTGCTGATCACCGGATGGGCGCCGCCGGATACGGTGAAACCCAGCCGCTGGTGGCCAATACCAGTCAGCAGGCCAGACAGCGAAACCGACGCGTGGAAATCTTTGTCCTCAGCCCCGATGCCGTGGTGGCTGGCTGGGACCCTCGACACAAACATTGAAATCAGTGGTCGGAGAATCGTGAAAGCGATTCCGAAGCGGAGCTTTTTGGTCAGGAAAGCTCCGCTTTTTTATTTGTCTTCTGAAATCTCTGAAACGCGAATCCACCAGTCAGCCAATTCGATAGACGTCGGTGAATTTCGTTTCGAGATGAGTGAGCAGGGGTTCGGAATCGAGCGGGCTGCCCGTCACAACCTTCACCAGATCCGCAGCCAGATACTGCTGACCTCGGGAATGAATGTTGGAGCGGAGCCAGTTCTTCAGTTTTGAGAAATCCCCTTTCACAAAATCATCCTGAAATCCGCCGCAATCCTGAACCGCTTTGCTGTAAAACTGGCTGGCAAAAAGATTCCCCAGGGCATAAGTGGGGAAATAACCAATCAGGCCAGCCGACCAGTGGACATCCTGCATGCAGCCGCGGGCATCGTCAGGTGGAACCATTCCGAAGTAAGCTTCAAATCGCTCGTTCCAGACCCCCGGAACATCGACCGCATTCAGATCCCCATTCATGAGGAGTTGTTCCAGTTCGAACCTCAACATGATATGCAGATTGTAGGTCACTTCATCCGCTTCGACGCGAATCAGGGAAGGCTCCACAATATTGATGGCACGATAGAACTGGTCGAGCGTGACATCACCGAGCGAACTGGCAAAAGTCTGCTGAGCGAGCGGGAAGAAATATTGCCAGAAGGAGTAAGAACGCCCCACCAGATTTTCCCACATCCGGGACTGGGATTCATGGATTCCCAGCGATACCGCTCGTCCCATACCCAGCCCGAAGGCATCTGGATTCAGCCCCTGCTCATACATGCCGTGCCCGGCTTCGTGCAGGGTTCCGAAAAATGCCATGTTGAATTCCCGCTCGTTGTAGCGGGTGGTCAACCGGCAGTCTCCCGGTCCAAATCCACTGCAGAAGGGATGAGCAGATTCATCAATGCGGCCACGCTCAAAGTCGAACCCGATTTTTTCAGCGGCCAGTCGGGAAAACGCCTGCTGACCGGCCTTGGGAAATTCACGTTGCAGCAATGAGCGGTCTGGTCTTGATTTTGCTTGAGCAATCTGTCGGACAAGTGCCACGAGGGATTCTTTCAACGGCGCAAACGTTGCCTGGATGGAAGCCGAGGAAACTTCTGGCTCATACTCATCCAGTAATGCGTCATATAAAGTCTGACCTTCACGGAGCAGACAGCGTGCCTGCTCCCGCTTCAGCTCAATAATCTGCTGCAGCCAGGGAGCAAAGGCGGGAAAATCATTCTGTTTCCGCGCCCTACTCCACATCTGCTGACCGAGAGAAGTCACCCGCGAGATTTCCCGAACCAGTTGATCGGGAAGTTTACAGGCCCGCACATAATTCCGACGGGCTTCCCTCACATTGACTGCTCGATCAGATGTGGAATCATCTCCCAGTTCAGCCAAAGCCGCGTCGATCAGTTCCCCGATTCGTGGAGAGGTGCTGCGGGAATGGCAGAGTCCGGCTATCAGGCTCAACTGTTCCGAACGGAGTTCCGCTCCGCCAGGAGGCATATAGGTTTCCTGTTCCCAGCCCAGCACGCTGCCACATGATTCGAGCGTGGCAATCTGTTGGAGTTCCTGAACCAGTTCTTCATACGCGGTGGACATGGAGTGTTCCCTGCAATTTCGTTTCCTGATAAGTGATGGCCAAAGATATTCGATTCCCCTTCAGGGAAAAACTGACCACGCCGGATTTCTGGGGATTGAATGCGAATCTGTCTGATGAGCTACTGAGAACTGGAATCTGTTTTTTGTTCGCTCCTCAGGGCGAGCCGAGCTGCTCCGACAGCTGCCTGTTCGGCGAATTCCGGTGAGGAGACCGGAACCTGCCAGCGTTGCTCAATAATCTGTTCCAGCCAGGGATAATAGCTAAACAGGTTTCCGGTTGTGATCACTCGATCCAGCTGTGGCAAGCGGTGCAGATCCTGTTCATAGGCCAGACACAGCTGCTCAATGATCCCCGCTAAAACCGCCTGCCCCATCGCTCCCAGCGAGAAACTGCTGCGATCAATCTGTGTGAAGGAGCCCAACCGCTGCGGATTGGCGCGTGTTCCCAGAAAGAGCGGTTCGCACTTGAGGGAAACGGAGTCATCAAACTGCAGAAGCTGATCGTTGAGTCGGGCCAGCAGTTCTTCCCGGCTGAGTGTGAGCCCCAGCGAGCCAATCCAGGAATGGATCTGATCCACAAACCAGGCCCACGTCGCTCCTCCCACAATCCCCGCTCCTACCCGCAGGAACTGCCCATCCAGATACGGACGAACTTCGATTTCATCAGCAGGAGTCAACTCCGAACTGATCCACGAAACCTGACCTCCCGTTCCCAGATTCAACATCACATCGGTTTCCGGATTGACGAGCGAAGCATGCACCGCAGCCTGGTGATCACCAATTCCGGCGTAAACTGGAATCCCTTCCGGTAATGACCAGCCGGAACCGGCTCGTGCAGAGACTTGTCCGAGCATCTGGCCCGTCTGAACCAGCGATGGAAAACAACTTGAGGGGATTTCAAATGGATCACTCCATCCGAAATCGAGTTTTCCCGATGACAGTTCATACATTCCCCAGGACGCAGCGAATGTCGGATCGATCCGGAATTCGGAGCCTGTTAATTGATGAGCGAAATGCCCCGTGATATCCGCCGCATGGGCAAAGGATTCAGGCAACTGGTCCAGCAGTTTCAGCGCAATCAGGGTGACCAGGCCATATCCTGCGCGCAAATCGCAACCTGAGCGTTGACGGAAGTCTGTCGGAACGGACTTCTGCAGTCGTTCCAGCACATTTTCGTTTGATCCGGGAATCATGCGCAGGGCACGTCGATCCTGCCAGGTAATCAAATCTGAAACGGGCTCTCGCTGCTCATCATACA
>JAGQQT010001080.1 GCA_020426065.1 Planctomycetaceae bacterium
ATGCCCCTGTTTGGAGACGACCGACAGCCGCTGGAGACGTTCTCGCTCCGACGACGCTCGACAACAGAGTTGCAGGAATTGGGCATTCTGCCGCAGGTGTCGGGTCTGTTTGGTGAGGGGACGCCACCAGCGGCCATCTTGCTCTCACACGCCCATCTGGATCATACGGGCCTGCTGAATCACTCGGCTGATTCCATTCCCGTTTACGCCAGTCGTGGGACCAGCAAGATGATGCTGGCCGGAAGCCTGTTTGCTGCTCAGGTGGGACTTCCCCAGGAGCGATTTCGGGAAGTGAAGCCCGAGGAGCCAATCGCGGTGGGCAATTTCACCATCACCGGATACCCGGTCGACCATTCGATCTATGGGGGTCTGGCATTTTTGATTGAGGCCGATGGTAAGCGACTGTTGTACACCGGCGATCTCCGCAGTCATGGCCGTAAGCCTGGGATGGAACGACGGTTGATAGAGGTCTGTCAGCAGCAGCCGATCGATGCCCTCTTGATGGAGG
>JAGQQT010001081.1 GCA_020426065.1 Planctomycetaceae bacterium
CGATGAATGTGTTTGATTACGAGCAGTCTATTAGAATAATAAATGAAAACCTTGTGGACGAGGGGAATGCAGTCAGATTCACTTCCATTATGGAAAAATGGAAAAGAGACAATGACTGTCGAGATGTTGATGTCCCTGTTTACAAAACTGTAAATTACTCAGATTTTCATTGACGCTAGGTGCAGGGGTGCCATTGCCACGCTTGCGTGGCAATGATTGTGCTGACTCATTTTGTGTGCCAAAGTGAACCCAGGTATGATCCTGCACGCATTTTATGCACACAACAAGTGTGAAAAAGGTGCCGGGCCATGGTTAACCCATCTCTGAGGGAACAGTAAAGCCCATCAGTTGACGAATTCGCTGTGCGTTTTCTTTCGTTGTCAGTTTTTCTACGAGCGTTAATGCGACTTCGATTGCTGTTGCCGGGGAGGTTGAAGTAATTGTGTTTTCCTCAATGACGATCGGGGCGTCTACAACAATTGCACCATATTCCGCCAGCTGCTTTCT
>JAGQQT010001082.1 GCA_020426065.1 Planctomycetaceae bacterium
TCTGTTCCAGAGAAGAAGAGAGACCATGGCGGGAGCCGATCTTGCCAAACTCGTCCACCAGATCCCGTTGCCACAACAGGTCTCCTTTATGACTGAGTGAGACCAGCACCCCTCCTTCAAACAGAACGATGAGGCAGCTTTCATCGACAACTGGAGAGGGAGCGGCTTTACTCACGTAAGAGGTCAGCTCCTCAGGAGCAGGGTTGGCGTATTTCTGCTGCCAGATCTGAGAGCCGTCCGCCAGCTTGTATGCCGTGACCACGCACTCTTCCTTCTGGCTTCCCAGAACTGATGTAATAAAAACCTGATCGTTCCAGATCACGGGGCTCGATTGCCCGTAACCAGTCAAGGGAATCTGCCATTCCAGTTTCGGTTCGGCCAGCACTCCCGGTTCTGCATCGATCTTCTGGCCCGCCTGAAATGCCGTCCAGTTTTCTGCCGCCAAAACGGACACACTCCAGCTCAAAACAACAATCAGCAGCATTCCCGCAACTGGTAATCGCATCG
>JAGQQT010001083.1 GCA_020426065.1 Planctomycetaceae bacterium
ATATCACCTTGCAACTGGGTCGAGATCACCACCGTATCCACTGCCACCGGCCGGTCGTCGCGGTAACGCACCGTCACCTGTGCCTTGGCGTCCGGTCGCAGCCACGCCAGCTCGCCACCGCTGCGCAGCTGGTGATGGCGCTGCATCAGCCGATGCGCCAGCTGGATCGGTAACGGCATCAGCTCCGCGGTCTCGTCGCAGGCATAGCCGAACATCAGTCCCTGGTCGCCGGCACCCAGGATGCCGTCCGCACGCTCGACACCCTTGGCGATCTGCGCCGACTGGCCGTGCACGCGGTTCTGTACCTCGCAGGTCTCGGGGTCGATGCCCGGAAAGCCGGCGTTGTAACCGGTCTCGCGCAACACCCGGCGCACCATGCCGTCGAGTTCGTCGCGCACCGTCTCGAACGCCCCGGTCGGACCGAGCCGGAACTCCCCCGCCACCACGACCAGGTCGTCGGCGAGCAGCGTCTCGCACGCCACCTTGGCCTGCGGGTCTAGCG
>JAGQQT010001084.1 GCA_020426065.1 Planctomycetaceae bacterium
CCAAGCTCTGTTGGCCGATGGTTCTGTCCACTTCTTGACAGAAAACATCGATCACAACGTCCGTTACCGATTGGCTGTCTGCAACGATCGTCAACCAGTTGGCGAGTTCTAAGCCGAATCAAAACGGTACATGTAAATTCGAAAAGCACCGACTATGGTCGGTGCTTTTTTGTTGGCCAAATACTAGCGGGAAGCCTGCCGGCCGAGTCTAAAAACTGTTGAGTTTGCCTGGCACTTGCACCTGAAGGTTCGAGACAGGTTGTGTTGGTTTGCCTGGCTCTTGCACCTAAAGGTTCGAGACAGGCTGCTAAGGACCGACCGATCAAGTACTGGCCGATTGTCGGCTTTCGCTCCTGCGAAAGCACCTACTTTTGCGGAGCAAAGCCGACACTTATTTGCCGAGCAGACCTAAGCCAGGTCAAAAGAATACCAATCAAAGCCAAACAGCACCAACTTCGGTCGGTGCTGTTTTAATTTGTGGGGCAAAACAACATGCCCGAC
>JAGQQT010001085.1 GCA_020426065.1 Planctomycetaceae bacterium
GTGAGGGAAAGCCGATCACGTCGCCCACGGCATAGATGTGGGGCACGTCGGTCTGAAAGTGCTCGTTGACTTTCAGCTGTCCGCGGCTGTCGGGTTCGAGCCCGACTTTGTCGAGGCACAACCGGTCGGTGTTGCCCGTGCGGCCAATCGCCATCAGCAGGATGTCGGTTTTCAGCTGCTTGCCGGATTTGAGGTGTGCGACGACATGGTCGTCCTGGCCTTCGATCCGGTCGTACATCTCATTCTGCCGAATGATGACGCCCCGGTCCCGCAGGTGATAGCTCAGTGCATCGATGATTTCATCGTCGAGGAATGAGAGCAGCTGGTCGCGTGAATTGACCAGATTCACCTTGGCATCGAGATTGCGGAACATGGAGGCGTACTCGCAGCCGACGACGCCCGCACCGCAGATGGTGATGGAGCGGGGCGTGCATTCCAGGCCGAGAATGGTGTCGCTGTCGAAAATCCTCGGGTGATCGAAGTCCACATCGGGCGGGCGG
>JAGQQT010000108.1 GCA_020426065.1 Planctomycetaceae bacterium
GAATGTGCTGTTCATCGCAGTGGATGACATGAACGACTGGATCAGCCGGTTGAATGGACATCCACAGGGGAATACGCCCAACATCGACAAGCTCACCGAGATGGGGGTGCTGTTTACGAAATGTTACTGCGCTGCTCCGGCCTGTAATCCCTCCCGGGCTGCCCTGATGTGTGGACGACGTCCCTCCACGACCGGAATTTATTTCAATGGAACTCCCTGGAAACCGGCGCTGGAGAGCATGACCACTCTCCCGCAGCACTTCCAGAAAAATGGTTATTACGCGCTCGGCTCCGGCAAGATTTATCATGGTGGCCATCCTCCCTCCTGGAATGAATACGCTCCCTCGAAGGAGCAGCATACTTTTGGTGCCGATTTCAAATGGCCGCACAATGTGAATGGCCTCGACAAATCTCATTTCGACTGGGGTCCGATTCCACAGCAGGCCAACGAGATGCCCGACAGCAAAACTGTTGACTGGGTGATTGATCAATTGAACAAAGAATGGGATCAACCCTTCTTTCTGGCTTGTGGCTTCACGCGTCCTCACCTGCCGTGGTATGTGCCGCAGGAATTTTTCGATCAGTTTCCGCTCGACGAAATCATGCTCCCCGTGGTCAAGGAAGATGACCTGCAGGATATTCCTGCAGCGGGACGGAAGATGGCGAGACCCGAAGGGGATCATGCCGATGTTGTGAAAGCCGGGGAATGGAAGAAAGCGGTCCAGGGATACCTGGCCTCACTGGCCTTTACCGATGCCATGATTGGCCGGTTACTGCAGGCTTACCAGAACAGCCCGAACAGGGACAACACGATTATTGTCTTCTGGACCGATCATGGCTGGCACCTGGGAGAAAAAGAGCACTGGCGGAAGTTTGCCCTCTGGGAAGATACCACTCATGTGCCGCTGGCGATTGTTGTTCCGGGAACAAAGAATGCCGGAGAAGTGTGTGAGGTTCCCTGCAATCTGCTCGATATTTATCCCACGCTGATCGACCTGTGCGGACTGAAACCCAATCGAGATCTGGAAGGTCAGTCCCTGGCGAAGTTTCTGGCCAATCCAGATGCAAAGGAGGAGCGGTTCAGTCTCTGCACACATGGCGAGAATAACCACTCAGTCCGTTCGAATCACTATCGTTACATTCGCTATGCCGATGGTTCACAGGAACTGTACGATCATCGCACCGATCCGAATGAATGGAATAACCTGGCCGAAGATGCAGCCATGCGCAGTGTGATCAAAGAGCATCGAGCGGCATTGCCTCAAATCAATGTTCCGGAAATCGGCACGGGGAATGGAGCCGGCGAGAAAGGTCAGAAAAAGAAGCAGGGTGCACGCAAGGATGCGGAATAGACTGGCAGGTATATTTCTGTTGGCGGTTGCGGTCCGTCTGGTCGCTGCCATTGTGCTGACGACAGCGTTGAATCAGATTCCAGACCGGCATTTTCTGATCGAGGGCGATGCAGAAGGTTACTGGATTCTGGCTGGCCACATCTCGCGGGGTGAAGATTTTGCTCTTTATGAGCCGCCCCGCTACGTGATGCGAATGCCCGGCTTTTCCGCCGTGCTGGCAGGATCAATCCTGGTCTTTGGGGATTCTTTGCTGGCTGCCCGCTGTCTGTTGGCAATTTTAACCAGCCTGGCAGTATTTCCGGTGGTCTGGATGACTGATCATGTTGCCGGACGCAGGGCAGGGACTATTTCCGGTCTGCTGGTTGCTTTGATGCCGACATTCATCGGGTTTTCCGTCACCATTCTGAGTGAATGCCTGTTTGCGACGGTAATCAGCTGGAATATCTGGGCGCTGTTCCGCTGGGTAGAAAGTCGGGAAAACTGGCGGAATGTTCTGGTGTGGGGAGCAATCAGCGGATTGCTGGCTGCCCTGGCTGTCTATATTCGGCCCAGCTGGCTGCTGTTTCCACCACTGGTTTTGCCCCTCTGCCTGACCTGGGGACGGTCACTTGCTCCCCGCTGTCTGCTCTCCGGGTTACTGATGCAGATCGTGATGGTGGCGGCATTGATCCCCTGGGGAATCCGAAATCAGCAGGTAACCGGGCACTTTGTGCTGACCACACTCTGGATGGGCCCCAGTCTTTACGACGGACTTCATCCGGGAGCGACCGGGGATAGTGATATGACTTTCTTCGAGACCGATCGTGTCCTGGAGCGGATGAGCGAATTCGAAATGAACCGGTATTACAAGGAGTTGGGGTTTCAGTTTGTCCGTGAGAATCCGGGACGGGCCGTGGAACTGGGGCTGATTAAACTGAAACGTTACTGGTCGCTCCTCCCCAATGCCTCCCAGTTTCAGCAGCCGCTGATCAAGCTGGCCGTCGGGGGGACCAATCTGGTACTCCTGCTGTTTGCAGCCTGGGGAATCTGGGAAAAAAGGGTCCCCTGGAGGTTCGTCTTCCTCTGTACCCTGCCAATCGTGTATTTTTCACTGTTACACATGCTGTTTGTCAGCTCGCTCCGCTATCGGTTGCCAGCTGAGTATCCGTTATGTGTGCTGTCGGCGGTGGGAATCTGTCAGCTCCTGTCAATCTGCTGCGGGAAACGGACAGACTGCCGTTCTGAAATTGCAGAATCATCGTAAAGTGAGAAATCGCAAGGGCTCTGGGAAGTTGAGCAGTCGATAAATGTAGTGAGTCAGGTGAAATCTTTTCTCCTGAGATGTGTAAACCAGCAGCTGTCGGCGGAGTTCGACACCGGTTCAGCCAGAACCAACTGTCAGGGATGACCAGATGCGACCAAAACGAATCCAGCGGCAGGATTCATCCGGAGCTGTACCTCAGCGCCGGAGCTGGTGGCGTTTTGGCTGGGAAATGCTGAGTGGCATGCTGTTCGCCCTGCTGCTGCTGGCTGTGGTGGGACTTTCCGGCCTGGTGTGGGCCTGGATTCAGAAGGATCAGTTCCTCACCGCTGAGATCCGGAAAGCATTGCAGAAACAACTCCCGAATGCGGAGGTCAGTTTCAGTAGTGCGGAATTTGATCAGCGGGGCCGTGTTGTGATTTCCCAGCTCGAAATCCGCAGCCAGGCCGATCATCATCCATTACTGAGTGTGCCGGGAATCCGGATCACGGTTGATCGGGAGTTGCTGCTGGCTGAACAGCAGGTGGATGTGCAGCTGATTGAACTGAACCGACCTTCAATTCTGGTCAGTCGTTCGGCAGAGGGAGTCTGGAACTGGGATGGCCTCTCGACCGAATCAGGAAAAGATCGTCCACTCCCGTTGATCCAGATACGAGATGCCCAGGTCACTTTTCAGTTTGAACATCCCGAGTTTCGTCGGGCGGTACGGGCACAGGTAGATGCCCTCGACACGGATCTGGTTCCGACAGCCCTGCATCGATATCGATTTTCCGGTGATGGTCAGGAACAGACATTAGGTGAATCCCGGTTTGCCGGAGAGGTGGATCTGGCAAATCGAACCTGGGATGTTTCGGGACAGATCTCGGGATTGCGAATTGACCAGCCTTTTCTGGAAGCAGCCGCTCTGATCTCACCCGATGCCCAGAAGGTGGTGGAGCGCTGGCAGCAGTCGAATGCCAACCCTCAAACGGCTGGACTGGAATCAGCAGATCCAGCTGCATCCCCGGCTCACTTGCATACCTCACTGGAACTGTTTGCCGATATCCAGTTTCATTCTTCCAAAACGGGGACGGGAGATCCTGCCAACTCCCTGTTTGCTCAACTGGTTTCCGGACAGATTCGCCATCCTGACCTGCCGGTCGCACTGGATCAGATCCGGGGAAATATTGCCCTGGATGGAAAAGGAGTGCGAATCGACCAGATTCACATTCAGTCCGGCCGGACTACGGCTCGAATTTCGGGAGCGTGGGGCTGGAAGGAACATACCTTGCCTGTACATGTGCAGGAAGGGATTGCCGTCAATCTGAATTCGTTTGTAGTAACCAAAGAGACCCGCGATTTTCTGCCGCGCAGTCTGCTGAAAATCTATGATGAACTTCGCCCCAGCGGTTTGATCACCGCCGATTTTGAGATGCATCGCAAACCCGGAAATTCTGGCGTGGATTTGAGCCTGAACCATGCCTCGGTCGAAGATGCAACCGTTCAACATATCATGTTTGCCTATCCGGTTCAGGGTGTATCCGGGACTATCCGCCGCATCGATGGAGCTTCCGGAATTGAAACCTGGGACCTGAATTTTCAGGGCCTGGCTGGCAAGTGCCCCGTGACAGCCAAAGGAACTGTGGTTGATCCCGGTCCGAACAGCCAGATCAAGCTGGTTGTGGAAGGCAATCAGTTTGTGATCGATGATCAATTCAACCGGGCATTAACGCCGCGCCAGCGGGAGGTGGTGGGACATCTGGATCTGCAGGGAGAAGCCTCTGTTGTTTGCCAGATTGAGCAGAAACTGCAGATCGATCCAGAACCGCAGCTCAGATTGAAGATTGATTTGCGGAACTCCACCATGCGGGTGAAGTCGTTTCCCTGGCAGCTGAGAAATGTAGCTGCTCACGTTGAATTTGATGGCAAAAGCTGGCAGGTGACTCAAGCCAGTGGCCAGCATGGGGAGACCCAGGTCCGTGGCACGGCATCAGCCAGTCCTGTTGGTCGCGAATGGAATCTGGCCCTGGATGTGACTGCTGAGAACGGCAGGTTTGATCATGATTTGTATCTGGCACTGGAAAAAGTAGGCGATGTTGCCATTCGACCGTGGCGGTTATTAAATCCTTCCGGAACATTCGGTTTGAATCTGAAACTGGACTGGACGAGTGGCGGGCCAGTGGCAGTAGAAATCCCTCTGCTGACTCTGCACAACTGCGAGGTGACTCCCCAGTTGATGCCGTGGAGACTGGCAGGAGTAAATGGAACCGTGAATGTCGGACGAGATGGCTCGGTCGCTTTTGAAAATATTCAGGCCAGACATGATGACTGCCATGTTGAAGCATCCGGTTCATTTCTCCCGCTCAAGGATTACTGGCAGCTCCGTTTTGATGAACTGGATGCGGATGATCTGTTACCCAATTCCCAGTTTCTGGCTGCCCTGCCCGATCAGGTCCGGGATCTGATCAAATCGGTCCATCTGCAGGACCCGGTTTCTCTTTCCGGACAGGTGGAATTCAAAGGGAATTATCCGGGGGATATCCTCACCGCTGCCTGGGACATGCGCGTGGTGCTGAATCAGACCGACCTGCTTTTGGGAATCGATGTCAATGACATCAGCGGGTCGATCAGTTGCCAGGGGATTCTGGACCGGAATGGTCTGGTCACGATTCCTACCGGCAAACTGTCTATCGATTCCTGCTGGGTGATGGGATATCACATCACCGATATCCATGGTCCGTTTCGAGCCGGTGAGAACAGCCTGATCGTCGGTTCTCCCAAGATGTTTGAAACGGAAGAAACCACGGAGGAATGGGCCACGATTTCACGGGAAGAGCGTTTGACTGGCCGGATCTTTGATGGCGAACTGTTCCTTGACCTGATGGTTCAACGAACAGCCAATCAACCCTACCTGTTAAGAACCACGCTCAGCCGGGCCAGTCTGGAACAATGGGCCATTCAAAGCAATTACGGGCAGGCCAATATCCGGGGTGAGGTGAACGGCTATCTGGATCTGGCAGGAGACAATGTCTCAACCCGGGCCACTGCAGGCACAGGTCGTCTGCTGATTAGTCCTGCCGCCTTGTACGAAGTTCCCATTCTGTTTCAGATGTTCCAATCGTTACGTTTTGCGCCCATTGATGACACCGCATTCCGGCACGCTTATGCCGAATTCCGGGTCATGGATGAGAAGTTCCTGTTTGACGAAATCGGTCTGCTGGGTGATACGATGAGCCTGTTCGGCCAGGGGTATATCCGGTTTGACCGCACCATCGACCTGGATTTCGTTTACCGACCCCCGCGCCGGGGGGGCATCAATCTGGCCAGCCAGGTCATCAGCCAGTTGGATAACGTGATTCCTGTGCTGTTTACCGTGGAAGTGGACGGAACGGTCGATGTGCCGCATGTGGTGGTGAAAGACGGGATGCGGGAAACCCTGCGCGGATTCCGCAGACTGCTGGAGCAGGCTCCCGGAAACATCCGTCCTCCCAAAATCCTGCCCCCCCGACAGCTGGACTTCCAGCAGTTCCGGAATCCGGCCGTTAATTCTCCTTCCATCCCCTGACCTGGGCTCGAACTGCAGTTGTCAGTGGATTCTGGGATGGCGGGCGTCGGCCAAATTGGCAGACCTTCCGGCCGAATCCGGGTTCCTTTCTGAATAGACGGGGCAAATCTGAGAATATCTGCAGAGCCGGTCTGCCCGGAACACTCTGGATTTTGGGGCAAAAATCGCTCTTTTTCGACGCATCCCGCTGAATTCCGCCGACTTTGCCTCGGAAGTTCGCTCTGGCATACAACTTGCTTTTATCAGCATTGAGGAATTACGAGTGCCATTCCTGCAGGTCGAGGTCTTGCCATACTGAATGCAGACCACCGGTTCCCGGACCGGGATTTCGCAGGTGAAAACATTTTGAGGAATTCAGTTTCTGAGTTAGTGAGGGAATGCCGTGGCAAAATTGCTGAGTTTTGACGAAGACGCGCGGAAGCAACTTCTCGAAGGGGTGACCAAGCTTGCCAATGCTGTCAGTAGTACGCTGGGCCCTCGCGGCCGCAATGCAGTGCTGGACAAAGGCTGGGGAGCACCCAAGGTCACCAAAGACGGCGTGACCGTTGCCGAAGACATTGAGCTGGAAGACAAGTTCGAAAACTGTGGTGTTCAACTGGTGAAGGAAGTCGCCTCCAAAACGGGTGATATCGCCGGTGATGGAACCACCACCGCAACGGTGCTGGCTGAAGCCATGTTCCGTTCCGGTTTGAAATACATTGCCGCTGGTGCTGACGCGATGTCTCTGAGCCGCGGGATGAACAAGGCTGTGGCCGCTGTAACCGAAGCTCTCGGTTCCATGTCCAAGCCCGTCAAAGCCAACGACAAGGATGCGATTAAAACTGTCGCTACGATTGCCGGGAACAACGATCCCGAAATCGGCGAAATCCTGGCCGATGCTCTGATGAAAGTCGGTAAGGACGGCGTGATCACGATCGAAGAAGGTCGTCATGTCTCAACGGAAGTGGATCTGGTAGAAGGGATGCAGTTCGAGCGGGGTTATCTGTCTCCACACTTTGTCACCAACCAGGACAAGCAGCTGGTCGAACTGGAAAACTGCCGCATTCTGATTCACGAAGAAAAAATTTCTTCTGCCAAAACGCTGGTTCCGCTGCTCGAGAAAATTTCTCAGGCCAACGTGCCACTGCTGATCATTGCAGAAGATATTGATGGTGAAGCTCTCGCAACGCTCGTCGTGAACAAGCTGCGGGGCATTCTGCGGGTTGTGGCCGTCAAGGCTCCCGGCTACGGCGATCGTCGTAAGGCCATGCTGGAAGACATTGCTGTTCTGACCAAGGGAACGGCAATGTTCAAGGATCTGGGCATCAACCTCGAAGGGGTTGAAATGAAAGATCTGGGCGTGGCGAAGAAGATTGTGATTTCTTCAGACAACACCACCATCATCGAAGGTGCCGGCTCCAAGGCTGCTATCGAAGGACGAGCTGAGCAGATTCGTCGTGAGATTGATGCCACCGACTCTGACTACGATCGTGAAAAGCTGCAGGAACGTTTGGCCAAACTGGCTGGCGGTGTCGCTCAGATCCGTGTCGGTGCAGCTACCGAAACCGAAATGAAAGAGAAGAAAGACCTGGTTGACGACGCACTGGCAGCCACTCGTGCCGCCATTGAAGAAGGTGTTGTTCCGGGTGGTGGCGTGGCTCTGCTCCGTTGCCAGTCTGTTGTCAATGAACTGTCACTGAAAGGTGATGAAGCTCACGGTGCCCAGCTCGTGGCCGGAATCCTGGAAATGCCACTGCGAAAGATCGCAGAAAATGCAGGTCTGGATGGTGCCGTTGTGGCCAACCGGGTCCGCAAGGGCAAAGGCAAAGCCTTCGGTTACGATGCCATGCATGATCGCTATGGCGACATGATTGAATTCGGTGTTGTCGATCCAGCCAAGGTGGTGCGATCTGCACTGCAGAATGCTGCCAGTGTTGCGTCACTGCTGCTGACAACGGATTCCATTGTTGTTGAAGAGCCTGCTGAGGCAGATGATCACCATGATGACCACCACCACGACATGGGTGGCATGGGTGGCATGGGTGGCATGCCGGGCATGGGTGGCATGCCAGGCATGGGTGGCATGGGATTCTAGTTGATGACCGATCTCCGGTGAGTGGAGGCCAAGGTCATCCCCGCCGGAAATCGTTTGATTATTCGAACAATTCTGACAATTTACGACTAAGGAGTTTACATCAATGCAACTCAATCCGCTTGATGATCGCGTTGTGATTCAGCCGCTGGCAGCAGAAGAAGTAACCGCTGGGGGTATCGTGCTTCCGGATTCCGCCAAGGAAAAACCACAGCGCGGTAAAGTGGTTGCTGTTGGCCCAGGCCGTCTGCTCGACAGTGGTGAACGCTGTGCCGTCGCGGTTTCCAATGGCGATGAAGTGCTGTTCAGCAAATATGGCGGAACTGAAATCGAAGTCGAGGGGACCGAGTACAAGATTCTCCGTGAAAGCGACATTCTGGCCAAGGTGGTCTGAAGGTTGACCTGAATGTGGAACGCCCTCAGTGAGTTCCACACTGTGAATGGATCGGAATGATTGTCGCAAACAGTTTTTGCTCCGTCTGCAATTGAGACGGCACGGCATATTTGAGGAGATAACAAAGTGGCTAAACAGATGCTCTTTTCGGACCAGGCCCGCATCAAGCTGCAAAAGGGTGTGCGGACTCTGGCCAATGCGGTTGCCGTCACAATGGGACCAACCGGACGCAATGTCATCATTGACAAAAGCTTTGGTAACCCCGTGGTGACCAAAGACGGTGTGACAGTCAGTAAGGAAGTGGAACTCCCCGATCCTTACGAGCACATGGGTGCCAAGCTGGTCAACGAAGTTGCTTCGAAGACCAGTGATATCGCCGGTGATGGAACAACCACCGCCACGGTGCTGGCTCGCTCGATCTACGAAGAAGGATTGCGGAGCATCTCTCTGGGAGCAAATCCCACCGTGGTGCGACGTGGAATTGAAAAGGCTGCCAATGCTGCTATCGAAAAACTGAACAGCATGGCCAAGCCGATCACCGAGAAATCGGAAATTGCCAGTGTCGGTGCAATTTCTGCCAACAACGATCAGGAAATTGGCAATCTGATTGCCAATGCCATGGAGAAAGTTGGCCGTGATGGTGTGATCACCGTTGAGGAAGGCAAAGGAAATGAAACCACACTCGAACTGACCGAAGGGATGCAGTTCGATAAAGGTTACATCTCTCCTTACTTCGTCAATGATGCAGAGACCATGTCCTGCATTCTGGAAGATGCCTTCATCCTGCTGTACGAGAAGAAGGTGTCCTCACTGCGGGATATCGTTCCGGTACTGGAGCAGGTTGCTCAATCTGGCAGACCACTGCTGATCATTGCCGAAGATGTGGAAGGGGAACCGCTGACTGCCCTGGTGGTCAACAAGTTGCGGGGTATCCTCAACATCTGTGCTGTGAAAGCTCCTGGTTTCGGCGATCGTCGCAAAGCAATGCTGGGCGATATTGCAGTCCTGACCGGCGGCACACTGATTTCCGAAGATCTCGGAATCAAACTGGAAAACGTGGAAGCATCTCAGCTGGGTCAGGCTCGACGGATCGAAATCACCAAAGAATCCTGCACCATCATTGAAGGGGCCGGAGAGACTAAGGCGATTCAGGCCCGCGTGGATCAGATCCGTAATCACATCGAAGAAACCGACAGTGATTACGATCGGGAAAAGTTCCAGGAACGACTGGCTAAAATCACCGGTGGTGTGGCCATCATTTCTGTCGGAGCGGCAACTGAAGCTGAAATGAAGCAGACAAAGGCTCGGATGGAAGACGCCCTGCATGCAACCCGTGCTGCTGTGGAAGAAGGAATTCTGCCCGGTGGTGGTGTGGCTCTGCTGCGATGCATTGATACGGTTCGCAAGCTGAATCTCGAAGGAGATGAGAAGATTGGTGCCGAGATCATCGCCCGGGCTCTGCAGGGGCCAATCCGTCAGATCGCGGAAAACTGCGGTGTAGACGGAGCGGTGATTGCCGACGAAGTCCTGGACATGAAACAGGATGAAGGTTACGACGCCAAGAAAGGTGAGTACGGCAACATGATTTCCAAGGGAATCATCGATCCTGCCAAGGTCGTCAAAACCGCTCTTTCCAATGCGGCATCGATCGCTGGTCTGATGCTGACAACTCAGGTTCTGGTCACCAAGACTGACGATGAGGGGAAGAGCAAGAAATCGGTTGAAGGCAGCGTTCGCTAACCGGTTTTGATGACAAGACGAGTCGACCTCGCAGTCGATTACGAATGAATTGCA
>JAGQQT010000109.1 GCA_020426065.1 Planctomycetaceae bacterium
CCCACGGGAGAGATTTCGTACCAGGGCATGTACCGCAACGGCAGGCAGGTTGGCACCTGGAAATGGTTCGAAAAAGACGGTTCGGTGCGTAGCAAGCGAGAGTATGGGGAGTAGCAGGGGGTTGAAAACTCAAGCTGGCTCAGCTTTTTTCTAATGAAAGCAGCCAAGGAGTTGACGACGGGGCGAAATCGGTGCATCGTAAACATGTCCTTACGCAGCAGGCCAGTCCTGACTCACGGAGTGCGATGCATCTTTTATTCCGCCATCAAAGGAGGCTCGTCATGAATCCGCTAACACCTTTGTGTCTATTGAAATGGTCACTCAAGTCTGCTGTTGTTGCAATGCTCCTGATCGTAAATCAATGCCATCTCCAGGCTGATGAAGATGGCAAGAAGCTCTCCAATCAGGCCGCTGCTGCCGAAGAAGAACGCGATATCGATCTGGCTATTGAGTTGTATTCCCGTGCCATCAAGAGTGGAGATTTATCAACCTCACAACAGGCATACATGTATTATCGCCGTGCATCTCTCTGGGCACATTATTGTGAAAATGGACGAGCGATCGATGACTTTACGAAGGCCATCGAACTCGATCCTTTTTACGGATCTGCCTACAGCTTGAGGGGATACCTGCGAGGACTTTCCGGCCAATATGAACTGGCTGAGAAAGACCATATGATGGCGATGAAACTGGTGACTGAATCGAAATGGGAAGATTATCTCCCCTGGGTTCTCCAGCACTATGCTGATCTGTGGCGTAGGCAAGGCCAGTTTGAAAAAGCCTTGGAAATCTGCTCGAAAGCATTTGAAAAGAGCGACTACGCCGCCATCATTTTTCGACGCGCGTGGATTTATCTTGATATGGGAGAACTCGACAAGGCCAAAGCTGATTTCAAGAGATTCAAAAGAGAATGCGAACGGCAAAACTATTCAACGGACCTGCTGTGGCCTGACGAACAGATCGCCTTCAATCGGCTAAGCCGGATCTCGCAATCTGAATAGACCTGCATGTCGGGCTTCTACATGACCTGCGGTCTTGTGCCCGAATGCAAATGTGGAGCGGGATTTGAAACTTCCTGTGACTTCGTCACACCGGAAGCCGCTTGGCGTCAACCCGTGCTACCCTTAAGTCATCTTTACATCAGACATTTTCTGCGAACAGTGATTCCATCAGTCGGTCGATGTCTTCAGTTGTGGTGTAGGCGTGCGGGCTGAGGCGGAAGTGGTCGTTGCGGGTGTTGAAGTAGATATCCTGTTTTGCTGCGGCCTGTTTTACGCTCAGAGGATCTTTTCCGGGGATGTCAAAGGAGATGATCCCGGACCAGTGCTCAGCAGATGCGTTAGAATGGATGATGGCTCCCTGTGCCTGCAAGCGGCTGATGATTTCCTGGTGAACCGCTCGCAGGTCCTGGTTGATGGCTTCAATTCCGTAATCGAGCATCACCTGCAGGCTGGCTCCCATGCCCATCAGGCCAACCATGTTATAAGTTCCGCCCTCGTAGCGGCTGGCCGCTTTTCGCAGATCCATGCAGGGAGAGTTGAAGTCTCCCGCAGTCGCCACACTGTTCCAGCCGACGGACATTGGACGCAGCAGATCGAGGTGTTCTTTACGCAGATAAAACAGCCCCGCTCCTTCCGGTCCCAGCATCCATTTGTGGCCATCGGCGGAGAGAAAATCGATCGGTGTCTGCTGGACATCAATCGGGAAAACGCCCAGACCCTGAATGGCATCCAGCATCAGATAGGCACCAGCGTTGTGAGCAACCTGACACAGTTCATTCAGGTCGACGCGATATCCGTGCGAGTAGCCCACCCAGCTGCAGGAAATCAGACGGGTGCGAGCATCGCAGGCGCTGGCCAGTTTTTCCAGATCCACCTCATTAGAGGGCATGGGAACCTGTCTGAGTTCCACACCCAGGCGAGCCAGCATTTTCCAGGGAAACAGGTTGGTGGGAAACTCCCCGGTGGGAATGACCACATTGTCTCCCTCTTTCCAGGGAAAGCCTTCAGCGACAAAATTGATGCCTTCTGTCGTGCTGTGGGTGAAGGCCACTTCCTCTCTGCTGGCATTCAGTAAGGAGGCGGCCAGCTTGCGGGTTTTCTCAACCTGGGTTCGCCATTGAGGCCAATGGGCATCGCCGCGGGAAGCATTTTCTTCCGTCCAGTTGAGAATGGCCTGCTTTGCGGCAGTGGTGAGAGGAGCGACGGCGGCGTTGTCGAAGTACGCAACCCCATCGGCCAGGGACATCAGAGATCGAAAATAGCTCATAAAGTGGATCACTCAAGATATGTTGGCTGCCTGCTGGCAGGCCTGTTCCAGATGCTGTTTGACGTAGGCGACAAATTCCTCTTCCCGACCCTTCTGGCACAATTCGGCTACCCGAGAGGAATCGAGCGGTTCACCGAAGTAAACCCGGATTCGGGCCGGCCAGACCATTTTCGAACCGCGAGGCATCGCTCGATCTGCACCGGAAATCCCCACCGGAATGACGGGAACCTGCTGGCGCCGAACCAGGGCAATGAATCCGGGTTTGATGGTTCCCAGATTCATGCCTGAGGAACGTGTTCCCTCCGGGAAAATTCCGAGCAGATACCCTTCCTGAAGTCTTTGCAGTGAGGCTCGAAAGGAATCCGTACTGGCTGCCTCCCGTTTGATGGGAATGACATAGGTATTCCGCAGAATCCAGCCAATGACCGGCACCCGAAACAGACTGTCCCGGGCGACGAAGCTGACTGGCCGACGCATTGGCAAGCCGACCAGAATCGGATCGAGAAAGCTCTGGTGATTCCCCAGCAGGATTGCTCCGGAATTGGCAGGAAGATGCTCCAGACCTCTGGCTCGGTAGCGAAACCAGACCACAAACAGCAACTGCAGCAAAATCTGCAGGATTCTCCAGAGCAAGTTTCTCTGGAAAGCCTGTGGAGCAGGGCCTGAATCAGGTTGTGATTGAGAGGAAGTCATGCCGGGAAGGTTAACGGGAGAAAAATTCAGGAAAATCACAAAATAGCAAAATTTCGAACACAAATCCCATCTCACCAAGAGTCTGTTGCATCAGAGAGGAGGATCTGGGGATACTAAATCAACCAAGTTCCTTACGTTGACTCGGACAACAGAAAGCGTCTCACTTGAATTCCGGCCCAGGACAACTGGATGAAAGCCTGAAATCGCATGCCGAGGCACTGGCACGCGGGCGGGTGGAAGCGTTAGGGGAAATTTTTCTCCTGGCTGGATCCCATCTGTTGAGATACGCCCTGTTTCTGTTGAATGATGTCAATGAAGCGGAAGATCTGGTTCAGCAGTCCCTGTTGAAACTCGCTCGAAAACCCCGTCAGTTGAAGCGGGCACAAGCCCCGTTTGCCTACCTGATGCGGATGGTTCGCAATGAAGCCTATACCGTGCTTTCACGGAAAAAGGTTCATGCCAGAAAACGCCTGTCTGAAGACCTGCCCTCCCGAAGCACCATTCCGGTTGATTTCTGGGAGATTGCAGAAAGTGTGCATGCGGCGATGCGAACACTTCCGCTCGATCAGATGGAAGTGGTGACGTTGCGAATCTGGGAAGGGATGACCTTTCGCGAGATCGCTGAGGTGATGGGGGAATCTCAGAACACGATCGTCAGTCGATATCGATCGGGTCTGATGAAGCTGGAACAGAAACTGAAAGCCCAGAATCCGCATGCGGACCTGAATACTATTGCCAAGGGAGTAACCATTGGCCTCGATTCCATTGAATAACCGATTCCAGAATCCCGCAATCGTCGACCTGATTGCGATTGCTCAGCCTGCGGCTTACGCGGGTGAAGGGGCGCGGATGGCTTTGCTGCGGGCGGCTCGCAAGCAGGCCTGGCAACGAGAGCAACGGCTGACGTTACTCCGCTCCGTCTGTGCGGGGCTGGCCTTCTGCTGTGTTGTTGCTGGTTCTCTTTATTCTCAGCATGCTGGCTCCAGTCCAGCGGTGCAGGAACTCGCTGTTGAGGTTCATCAACCTGAGCAGTCGCTCGCCCCGCAGGCGATTGGGACCTGGGATCACGTTGTCGCTGTGATGGAATCCCGGAATGCCTTGCGACAACTGCTGCCCCCGGTTGCTGCTCGCGGTTGAGTTGAATCCACTTCAGTGGAGATCCATTCTTTGCGGACAATCGTCCGGTCTGATTTCAAATCTTAATCTGTCCATGATTCCTGCAGTGGGTTCTGCTGATGAGTAATGCTCCCGTTGATTTGCCCGCCTGGTTTGCGGAATATGCCGGACTGAATGGCAATCTGAAGGCGAATCAGGTCCCTCAAATTGTTGACCGGATCCTGTCCGGTGCCAGGCGCTGCGGAGCCAGCGATATCCATCTGCGTCCTCATGCCAATGGCCTGCAGATGCGCTGGCGGATTGATGGTGTGGTCCAGACCGTTGCAGATTTTCCTGTCGAGATTGCCACCAACTTCGTGGCCCGGCTTAAAGTACTGGCCAACCTGCTGACCTACCGGACGGATGTCCCTCAGGAAGGGCGCGTGACGGGATCGCAGTCGGGACTGGAAACCCGCATCAGTGTCTTTCCAACTCAGTATGGAGAAAAAGTTGTCATTCGTCTGTTTGCCGAATCGGGAAACCTAGATCGGCTGCAGGATCTCAATTTACCTGCGGAAGTCGAGCAGAATCTGGACCGGCTGTTGGAGCAGACCAGCGGAGTCATTTTGCTGACCGGACCTGCCGGCAGCGGAAAAACTACGACAATTTATGCCGCAATGCGGGAAATCATTCACAAATCGGGCGGGGAAAGAAGTCTGGTTTCCTTAGAAGATCCGGTGGAAGTCATTCTCCCTGAAGTGGACCAGACCGGAGCCAATCCCAAAGCGGGGCTGGATATGATGACGGGACTTCGTTCCCTGGTCAGACAGGATCCGGATGTGATCATGGTTGGAGAAATTCGGGATCGTGAAACCGCAGAGACCGTTTTTCAGGCCTCCCTGATCGGCAACCTGGTCCTCACAACTTATCATGCCGGCTCCTGTACAAGAGCCCTGGGACGATTGAGTGATATGGGAATTGAACCTTATCTGTTACGCAGCGGACTGCTGGCTGTCTTTAGTCAAAGATTGCTGAGAACCTTGTGCAACTGCAAACAGTTGGGAGATGCGACCTCAGCACTCTCCGATGTGGAGTTGACTCAGGCAGCTTTCCCGGTTGGCTGTGAGATCTGTCGCGGGACTGGTTACCGGGGACGACGAGTCATTTCCGAATACCTTGACCCGGATGAGACTCAAATCGCTGATGCCATTCTCAGAAGGCTGGATGTCAAGATGCTGAATGAACGGGCCAGCGAATCCGGCATGATTACACTCAGGCAACGGGCATTGGAACTTGTAAATCAGCATCTGACCAGTCCACTGGAATTGATTCGTGTTCTGGGGAAATAAGACTTCCTGCACCCTTTTAAACCAGCTTCAGATCCTCGACTCCTGAATGATCGCACATGAGTATTTTCAAAACCCAACTGAGTCTGGAAGAGCTCCAACGGGTGAACGATCTGCTCACCTCGCTGGTGACTGGCGGGGTGGGACTGACGGAGGGGATTGGTCTGGCTCAGCCGGAATGCCGGGGAAGGGTTCGAAAACTGCTGGAGGAGATGAATACACAACTGCAGTATGGGAGTTCCCTGTCCCAGGCACTGGACAGTCAACCCGATGTTCTGCCGGAATCGTACCGGGCAGCCATTCACTCAGCCGAGGAGGGCCAGGTTCTGCAGCAGACACTGGAGGCTTATGGAGTTTATATCAGTTCGATGCTGGAAGTCCGCCGGAGTATCAGTCGGGCGATGCTGTATCCGATGCTGTTGATGCTGATTGGCTACACCCTGTTTGTGACCGTGATTGGCGAGACCACCGCTCGATTCCTGAGCTTTCAGCAGGCGATGGATCTGCCGGTTTCGAATTCCCTGGTGATCCTGCAGGGGCTGTTTGATCATATATGGCAGTGGGTCTGGATTCCCCCCCTGGCACTGATTCTCCTCTTCGTTTTCTGGATGCGATCTGACAGTGGTCAGACGCTCAACATGCGAGGAGTGGGGCGGATGATGTCCTGGATTCCTGGCGTCAGTCATCTGTCCTGGCTCTATCGGCTGACGATTTACTGCGAGATGCTCTCCAAACTGGTGCAGAATCAGGTCCCCTTTCATCAGGCCCTGCATCTGGCAGGAGCGACTTTTGAAGACCGTCATGGCAATCGTGTTGCCGGAGTGGGAGAAGACTCGTCTCAAGGCAAATTTCTGCCTCCATACCTGCGCTGGCTGATTGATAATGGACAATCACAATCGGATCTGTCTCGGACATTGTCTCATGCCGGAGAAATGTATCGCCGACGGGCGGATTCCACAGCCGAATGGATTCGGGTACTCGCTCCATTGGCCTTGCTGCTGCTGGTAGGGGGTGGCTTTGTCTGGACCTACGCAAACCTGATTTTCATGCCTCTTGTCAATTTCATTGAAGCCCTGGCAAATCAACCTTAAATCAAAAATCCTGTGACATTTTTCACAAGCACCGAATATGCCCAACTATCACTACACTGCAGTTGACCAGAATGGTCGTGCGATTACTGGGGAGCTGTTCGCGCTCAGCCGGGAAGATGCGCTCGCCCAGCTGAGTCAGGCCCAGGGCTTGGAAGTGCAGTCCCTGGAGGAGCTGAAGTCTGATGCTGCGGAACCGGCACAACCATCGCTCTCTCAAAAACAAAGTGAATATCTCGCTTCGCAGATTGCCGAGCTGGCTTCCAGTTCCTTGCCTCTGGAGGAAGGGCTCCGACGTCTGGGGGATGAACAGGAAAGTATGTCCGCATTCGGACATTCCCGCCTGAAAACATTGCTCTATCAACTGGCAAACAAACTGGAGGGGGGAGTTTCTCTCGATAAGGTGCTGGAAGAGTTGGGAGGAGCGGAGGATTTGATTGCTGCAATCCGCGTCGGGACAAAAACCGGGAATGCCAGTTCGGCAATTGCCCAGTACGTGACTTATGTCCGCTCCCTCTCACACCTGCGTGCCCGGCTCAGCCTGGCCTTTTTCTACCCGGCTGTGCTGTTCAGCATGGCTGTGATCATCATCCTGCTTTTTCTGAGGGTAATCGCACCGCAGATGTCACAGTTGTTTGCGGGGTTCCAGTTTAATGTCGAACTCCCTCTGATAACACTGGTAATGATCCGTACTGCTGAGTTCACGGAGCAATATCTGCCGACAGTTATGATCATTACTCCATTGCTTGTGGTAGGCCTGATTCTCTTCTGGAGATTTGGTCCTCCCCGATATGTGCGAACTATTCAGCTTTCGATTCCGGTTTTTGGTTCTATTCTTCACGCTCTATTGCTGGCCAGGTTTTCACACTGTCTGGCGTTCCTGATGGAAAATATGGTTCCGATGTATGAGTCCATTCAGGTTGCCGGAATGTCCTCAGGAGATCCCCTCCTGAGAGAAGCCACGGACAAGTGGTCTGAACGGCTGGAGCAGGGAGATTCTCCCATGGACGCTGCAGAAGGGCTGCGACATATTCCCCGGGAACTGGTGCCGACGTTGCAGTCGACAAGGGATGTGTCGTGATTGGTGAAATCCCTGCACGTGCTGGGGAAAAACTACGAAGAAAAAGCCCGCTTACAGGCCATGACGGTTGTGGCGCTCACAGAGCCCGTCATTGCCGTGCTGATAGGCCTGATATTCTTGTGGATGATCCTATCGGTTTTTGTTCCTTTACTGACATTGATGAACGCACTGGCATGAATCTAAACACAAACGTTCCTTTTCTCTGTTGACCTGAATCCCCGGAAGAATCTCTGTGAAACCTCTTCTGAAATACATCATCGGTGGAATGATCCTGGGCCTGATCTTTGCCCTGCTGGCATTGCTGGGCGAAGTGGGTGTTTTCCTGGGATGTCTGGTTACCATCCTGCTGGTCACACTCTGGATTGCGGTCTGGATTGCGAACCGAAGGAAAACCAGAATTCTCACGATGCGGCTGATTGAATCCTCTGTCCGCAGTGAACTTCCGCTGCCTGAACTGCTGGAATGCAGTGCCCGCGAACAGGGTGGCTGGACTGGCCGTCAACTGCAGGAACTGGCCGATGAGCTGCGCGAGGGAATCCCTCTCCCGGTGGCTGTAGATAATCATTACCGGCTGTTCCCTTATGATGGACAACTGGCAATCCGTGTTGGCGGAGAGAATGACACATTACCGGAATGCCTGGCTTTAACCATTAACGCCCAGGAACAGAAGCAGAACATGGAACGTTACAACGAATACTTCCTGTTCATTTACCTCTTTTTTCTCTCCTTTTGTGCTGCCTGGATGCTTGGCTTTCTGACTTATTTCATTATCCCCAAATTTCGACAAATCCTCTTTGCGTACAGTGATTTGGGACAATTCAGACTCATCCAGTATTTTGATCATGTTGAAACCATGTCCTCGCTGGCCTTTGTCATCACTGGGCTTGCATTTCTCTTCATGGTAACAGTTCTGGATGAGCATTTTATTACCCGCTTTCGTAATTCCCGGCGTCGTCCAGAATTGAACACATTGATCGGTCTGTTCCAGTTAATCCTGCGACTGGTTCTACCTGTGTTTTTAAGTCCCTATTCGCTCTGGCTCCGATTTTTCCCTCAGCGGGATACACCGCAGTTGTTGAGACTGTTTTCCGCAGCGGCAAAAAATGGTGAACCACTGGAAGGGACACTGCATTCCCTGGCAATGCATTATGAAAGTCCGGATATTGCCAAACGCTTGAAGCGGGCCAGTGAATCAGTCGAGCAGGGAGCGGATTTCTGGACCAGTTTATTGAATCAGAAGCTGATCAGCAGAATGCAGTATGGCTTCATTCAGGCGGCGGATCGCAGTGGGCGAATGGATTACATGCTCCAACAGCTGGCAAACAATCTCGATGCCAAACGTCGCCATGACAGAACCCGCTGGGTGGAAATCGGGCGGACCTGTTTTCTGATCCTGCTCTGTCTGTTTGTGGCCGCGGTCGCAATCGGCATGTTTGCTCCGCTTGTCGAATTGACAACTCACCTCTCACTTCCGGAGTACGGCCAATGAGATCATTCCGGATGAAGATAGATTCTCCACCATCAGGATCAAAGCGGAGACTTGGTTTCACGATCGTCGAGGCGATTGTCTCCCTGGTTTTGATCAGCACACTTTGCGCCACGCTCATCCCTCTACTGGCAAAACTGCAGACCATCCAGCAGCAAAGAGAGGATGAGTTCTTTCGGGAACAAATTCTGCTGAACCTGGTTGAGTCGCTCAACACACAACCGCAGTGGACTAATCGGGAAGAGCTGGACAAGCGACTGCAGGAATTGACGGACGGACAACCAATTCGATGGAGCATCCAGCCAGCTCCTAAACTGGGAGAACAAACTTTGCAGGTACAGCTGCAGTATCAGACCGAAAACGAACATCAGCGGCCGCAGCGGATCAGCACCTGGTGCCAGCTGAAAACATCAGCAAACGGGGAGGGCCAGCCATGACCAATACACGAAGAACAGGAGCTTCCCTGATCGAGGTTGTCGGTGTGATGGCGGTGGCGGGGATGGTGACTGCCATTTCCTTCAGTCTGATTGCCACGCTCATGCGATACGATTCCGGCTTGGATCGGGCGAACCGGTCCCGGGAGAATCTGGCCCGACTGGCGGAAACATTTCGTGCTCAGGTCCACCAGTACCGTTCCTCAGAAATCACAATTCAGGACCAGACTCTGTCTGCGAGTTGTCCTGGGGTGTCGTGTACTTTTGAGGTGCAGTCTGGACATGTCCAGCTGAAATGCACCTCAGCGGGTGAGTCAGGGAACAGAACCGACCGCTTCCAACTTCCTTCCGGATGGGAGGGGACCTGGGAACAGGATCCCACGAATGGTTTGTTCTCACTGAAACTGGTGCCATCTGCTGCTGATTCCAACTTCAAAGGAAAAGGGATGACGATTTCAGCTGCTGCCCGGCAATCGAGTGTTACGCCGACAGTGGGAGGGGGATCATGAAAACAGCCTGTTCGTACCGCCGGGGCGTCGTTCTGCCTGTGGTGCTGATCTGTGTGATTGTCTGCGGCGGGCTGGCCATCAATCTGGTGCAGCGTCTGCAGATTCAGCAGCGGGGAAATCGCCTGCACGAAGAGCAGATTCAACTGACGGTGCTGATGGACTGCGCTTTGCGCCTTGCAGAACAGAAACTTGCTGCCGATGCCTCCTTTTCCGGAATGACCTGGGAACTTCAACCTGAGGACTGGCCTCTGGCCCGGCAGGGAAAAGTGCAGATCACCGTATCCACAACCGAGCAGGGAACCCTGCTCACAGCCGCTGGGGAGATTCAG